>JAZQOE010000019.1:0-5153 GCA_045627705.1 Kiritimatiellia bacterium
TCCTCAAAAAAATCGCGCGCCCCGCTTTTTAAACCCCAAAACCACCGTCCACCCGTTTTTTTGCCTTTTAGATTTTTACTTCTCGAAGGCGAATTCGATCTCTGTCGCCCAGGAATCGGCCCAGTAGTCGTGCAGGGCGTAAACATTGACCTGCGACGCGCTGCGGTTGGCGGCGAGTTCGAAGGAACCGCCACCATTGTCGTTCACGCGGAAGGTCAGCTTCACGGTGCGGCCCGCATCGAGGGCTTCCTTCACGAGAGGAATCTGGCTCCATGGCAGCGATGCCTCGAGGATGCGGGTGTTGCCGTCGCGCTTCATCGCGAGCTGTCCGTCCTTCACGGGGCCGCCGTCATTCGGTGCCTTTGGCTGGCGCGGGTAGAAGTGCTTGCGTGGTGCGCCGGGGGAGTAGAGCTTCCAGATTTCAGTGCCGCCGCCAAACTTGTCCGCGACCTGGTTGAAGACGAACTCATAGTCCGTGCTGGGCCACGCCATGAAGTGCGGCATGGTGCCTGGCAGGTAGTCTAGGTAGTCTGCCTTTTCATTTTCGGGGACCACGTTGAAGGCGAGCTGCAGGTTGTCGGTGTGGTCGGCCGAGGGGATGTCGGGCTGGCGGCGGTAGGTATAGTGGCGGACGCCAGCGGGCCAGTGGAGCTCGGTCTTCGTGCCGTCCTGGTTCTTGCGGTAGTAGGTGTCGGGATAGAAGTAGGAGTCGTCGTCGCGTGTCTCGTAGCGGATGCCTCCTTCGAAGGGCGTGGAGTCCGCGACGCGCATGGCGACATAGAACGCTGCGTCGTCGTATGCCAAATGGCAGACGGCTACGCCATCGGCCACGCCTTCCTCGAAGGTCGCGAAGGGCAGCCAAGCCTTCTCCGTCTGGCTCGGCGCGCCGGAGCCGCCGCGACGGGCGGACTGCGGGAGCACTCCTTCCCAGTCGCGCAGGTCGCCATCGACCGCGATCGCGCGCTTGGCGATGATGTTCACGCGCATATCCTCGCTCTTCGTAAAGGCGCCGTCGGCACCCGCATCGAAGGTGACGGTCGTCTTGTAGAGATTGGAGGGGAGTGGATCGCCTGAGGAGACGGTGAATTCGAGATCCGCGCTTTCGCCGGCGGGGATTTCAACGGTGCGTTCCGCATTGTCGATCACGAGGCCGTCGATGGCGACCTTGATAGTTCCCTTGATGTCGCGATTCAGGATGTTCTTGGCGGAGACGCGAAGCGCGGGGTGTTCCGAGATGGGGGCGATGAAGTCGCGCATCGTGATATCTACAGGCTCGAAACCGCGGATGTCGGCGTTGCGGATGGAGGCGAGAAGGGCGTCGAACGAACCCTTGCTGCCATCGGTGCGAAGGATGTAGCCGAGGCCGTTCAACGGGACATCGATGGTGGAGCCGGTCTTAATGGCGTTGCCGAAGTAGTCGAATAGGGTGAACTTCTTGGCGTTCGAGAGGGTCATGCGGCCATTCTGCATGACGGCCGTGGCGAGCCATTCGTTTTCAAGTGCGGAGCGAGTGTTCTTATCGGCATCCGACGGAAGAGCGTCGATCTTGGCCTGGATCGCGTCGAGCTGTTCGCGGCGGCCGAGTTCATAGACCTCGCGGTGGAGGATGCGGTGGCGGTTGTAGAGGCCGCCGAGGTCGCCGACGACAACTGCGCAGCCATCATCGGCATTGCCGTCGAGTCCATCGAATACGAACACCCATGGAAGGCCGTTCTTGAAGAGGATTTCCTTGAATTCGCGCTGTCCGATGTATTGCTGGACTGTCGCCACTGCGAGGGCTGGGGCCCAGGTCTGGACGACGGTCTGCTCGCGCATGACGCCATTTTCATCCGCGCGGCGGAAGCGCTGGATATTGTACGACGCATCGTGGAGGACGCCAGCGGTGCGGGACTGTCCCTGTGCGCGCATGGATGCGATGGCCGCCGCTACACGGTCTTCCGAGTTGGCGATCCAGCTTTCGGTATCCCAGATGCGCGTCGGGCCGCGCGGGTTGTCGCGCTGCACCCATTTCTTCACGAGCGGACCCCATGCCGCCAGCGGCTGGTAGTGGATGGATGTGAAGTCTAGCCACTTCAGGAAATCGTCGGTGCCGTCGCAGAAAAGCTTGTCTTCGGTGTTCATCGTCGAGCAAGTGCCGCCGATAAGGACATCGACGCCCCACGCCTGGCGGGCCTGCTCGATGCCTTGCGCCATCGCGGTGAAGATTTCGCGGTAGCGGACCATGTCGGAGCCCCAGCCGGAAATCGAAATGCCTTCCCAGGGCTCGTTCCAGAGTTCCATCGCGTTCACTGGGCCGCGGGGCCAGCCGTATGTCGCGGCGATACGCGCGGAGAAGGCGCGGTAGTCATTGTCGAAAGAGGGCAGGGCGACCATGTCGCGCTGCTGGATGGAAGTCTGGGTGCCGTCGTCCTCGAGCCATGGGCGGAAGTCGCCGTTAGGCTGCTGGGCGTGGCCGGCGGCGGCCATGGTGATCATCACGGTGATGTCATGGTCTGCGAAGCCGTTCAGAACTTCGTCGAGGCGCTTCATGTAGCCTTCGAAGAACTGGTTCGTGGTGCATTCGTATCCCCATTCGATGCGGACGCCCTTCACGCCGATTCTCTGGAAGAGCGCGAGAGCTGGTTCGCAGACATTGTATGTCGGGATGTCCATTGCGTATGTCGGGAACTGCACCTTGCCGGGAACGGGACGCGGGCAGCGGATGAATGCCGCGCCAAACTGGCGGCCGCAGCCATCGATGTCGATCACCGCGACATACGCGCCATACTCATCTGGAATCTGGAGCTTGACGGTTGAATCGGACCATCCGTTGGCCGGGATGCTTGCGCGGAAGGTTGCGGGCTTGAGTTCGCCGGTGCGTTCGCATGAAAGCTTGAAACAGTCGATCTGGTCGGACATTGTCTTGTAGGTATAGACGTTGACAGTGCCCTTCGCCTCGATTGGTTGGTCGGTAAGGTTCGTCAGCTGCCATGTGAATTCCACGGGCTCCTTCGGGAAGAAGGCGTTCGCCGGCGACGACGATGAAATCTCCTGCGCCGTAAACTGCTTCGACACCTGTTCCGGGGCCAGGCCGAACGCGGCCTCGTATCCCTCGAGTTGAATGGCGTGAACCATCGTCGTGGCTGCGGTTGCCAATGCGGCAATCGCGATTGAGATCGATTTTGTCGGATTCCTGTGATTCATGGCTACCTTTCGCTTTGGAAGACACCGTGTTTCGGAAAAACAAACTTTAGTCCGATGGTAATCGATTATCAGACCACTTGAAAGCGCAAAATCATGGACAGTTTGTTGTCTTGCGCTTTGCATGCGCATTCCTTTATAATTAACAAATCCCTTCGTCGCGGCGGGTGCCGTGACGGTAGCGGGGAACCTGCGGGCGCCGCGCCAGGTGGCGTGGATGATCGTCCGTTGGCATTTCACAAACCAACCAAACCAAAACAAACCAAATGTCCAGCAAGCGTTCCACCGATTTCGGTGGCAAGAACAGCCCGTTCGCGGCCGCCATGGCCGCAGTGCTCGAAGATTCGATGACCCAGTTCACGCCGGGCGCGATCATCAAGGGGACAGTCGTCGCCAAGCGCGGCAACGAAGTCATCCTCGACATCGGATACAAGTCCGAGGGCGCAGTGCCCGCAAACCAGTTTGAAGAACTCGACAAGGTCAATGTCGGCGACGTGATCGACGTGGTGCTCGAGCAGCTCGAGGGCGATGACGGCATGGTCGTCCTCAGCAAGAAGCAGGCTGACGACCGCATCCGCTGGGAGGCGATGCTTGCCAAGTACCAGGAAGGCTGCGTGGTCCAAGGCTTCGTCAAGAGCCGTGTCCGCGGCGGCCTCATCGTTTCCGTCGATGGCGTCGAGGCGTTCCTTCCCGGCTCGCAGATCGACATCGCCCAGGTGCACGACATCGATCCGTACATCGGCCAGACCCTCGATTTCAAGCTCATCAAGATCAGCCACGAGCGCCGCAACATCATCCTTTCCCGCCGCGAGCTCATGGAGGACCAGATGGCGGACAAGAAGCGCGAGCTTCTCTCCTCGATCCAGCCCGGCCAGCTCCGCCACGGCCGCGTGAAGAACATCACCGATTTCGGCGTGTTCGTCGATCTCGATGGTCTCGACGGCCTCCTCCACATCACCGACATGAGCTGGGGCCGCGTGAAGCACCCGTCCGAGCTCGTCAAGCAGGGCCAGGAGCTCGATGTGCTCGTCCTCGATGTCGATCTCGAGCGCGAGCGCGTCTCGCTCGGCCTCAAGCAGGCCCAGCCCAATCCCTGGGAGAACGTCGAGGCCAAGTACCCCGTCGGTTCCCGCCTGCACGGCAAGGTCGTCAACCTCGTGCCCTACGGCGCGTTCGTCGAGATCGAGCCGGGCATCGAAGGCCTCGTGCATGTCTCCGAGATTTCCTGGACCAAGCGCATCGCCCGCGCGTCCGATGTCCTCAACATCGGCGACGAGGTGGATGTCGTCGTCCTCAGCATCAGTCCGGCCGACCAGAAGATCGCGCTCGGCATGCGCCAGACCGAGGCGAATCCGTGGGACACCGTCCAGGATCGCTACCCCGTCGGCTCGCGCATCTCCGGCAAGGTCCGCAACTTCACGAACTACGGCGCATTCGTCGAGCTCGAAGAGGGCATCGATGGCATGATCCACGTCTCCGACATGAGCTGGACCCGCAAGGTCAGCCATCCGTCCGAGGTCGTGCAGAAGGGCCAGACCGTCGAGGCGATCGTCCTCGAGGTCAATCCCGCCGACCAGCGCATCAGCCTTGGCCTCAAGCAGGCTTCGACCGATCCCTGGAGCACCATCGCGGCCCGCTATCAGATTGGCCAGATCGTCAAGGGCAAGGTTTCCAAGATCGCCTCGTTCGGCGCGTTTGTCGAGCTTGAGGACGGCGTGGATGGCCTGGTCCACATCTCGCAGATCTCCGACCAGCACATCGAGAAGGTCAAGGATGCACTCAAGATCGGCCAGGAGGTCGAGGCCCGCATCGTCAAGATCGATCGCGAAGAGCCCCGCATCGGCCTGAGCATCAAGGCCGTCGCGGTGGGCGACGAGGAAGTTGCCGAGCTCGCCAAGGAGTTCAGCGCCTCCGAGAACGATCTCAAGCCCGGCGAGAATCTCGTCGGTCTCGCCGCCGCCTTCGACGACGCT
>JAZQOE010000020.1:0-6261 GCA_045627705.1 Kiritimatiellia bacterium
CCGAGCAGGATGCGGATTGGCTAGCCCAGAAGATGCTGTCGCTGAGGATATTCGAGGACGATGCCGGCAAGATGAACCGTTCGATCCGCGACATTTGCGGCGGGATATTGCTCATTTCGCAGTTCACGCTGCATGCGGACGCCCGTCACGGGAATCGCCCGGGCTTTTCCGCGGCCGCGCGTCCGGAAGTCGCCGAGCCGCTCTACGAATACATGAAAAGGCGCCTTTTCGCGGAACTTGGCGAAGGGCGCTTCGGCGCCGGCGTGTTTGGCGCGGAGATGAAGATATCGATGGTCGCCGATGGCCCGGTCACGATTCCGCTGGACACGGAATCCCTAGGCAAGAAGTGAAACAAATTACCTGAACAAGACGGTTCCCCAAAGCGATGGATTAACCGACACTTCGCTTGGAATGTCATTGACTATGCGGCTTTCGTCGTCGAAAAAGTACTCCCGCCGCATCACACCGCTTCCAGTACCGTCACCGAAAATTACACCGACGTCCATCAGTGTCGCGCCGGAAAGCCGCTTGCCTTTGCCAATCGGCAGGTGATGGCTTGGAATCGCGACGGAAAGGGTGTATCCCTTCTTGTCGCGCACGACGCGCGAACCGCACCCGTCGAGTTCCTCGATGTGCGCGACCTCGCAGCTTCCGACCGGGGAAGCGAATGTTAGCGGGTCGCCTTTCGCCGCGGTATCGACATACGAGTATTTGATCACGCGCGCCTTTCCGGGGTCATTTTGGTCTGGCACCACGAGATAACGCACATCGCCGGCAACCGGGTGTTTCCTCGCGACGTTGGCGGTTGGATCCCCCGCGAAGCGGATATCCACGCAATCGCCGGTATGGAACATCGTCATGTGAACATCGCCATTGTTCACAAATGGCGAATCATCGGCGACACGTATCTGTAGAACGAGCGTAGAGCCGTAGCTCGACCCGACTGCGAATGCCGCGATTTCCTTCTCTTCCACGATTGTGTTCGGCGCATTCAGGTACCACTGTTCGCCGCTTGGCATCCAGTTCCCCTCCATCTCGATCACCCTTATAGTGCTGCGATCGCGTTCCGGCATCTGTTCGAACGGCACCGCCCGTTCCACGATGGAAACTTGACCGCCCGAGAGACGCCGCAAGGAATCGAGGCCGACAAGCTCGCAAACGTTGCAGGTCTGCTTGCCGATGATCTGCAGCACGCGGCCATCCTCGCCATTCCCGAACCAGCCGTAGAAGCATTCGCCTAGCGCGGAATAGCCGCTCAAGGGGCGTCCCGGCGTCGCATCGTGTATGTCATAGAAGCTTCCGGCCACGCGCTGGTCGCGGAAAAGCTCCGTGATGAACATCCCATCGGACGTAAACAGATAGCGGGTGCCGAAATTGCCGTTCAACAACCATATCATCCCAAAACCGTCCACGTCCGCGAATCCCTCGGCGTTGAGCGTATGGCGTATTTCCCCTCGTCTTGGCACGGGCGAGGTCGTGCCGTTGGTCGGATACGGATTTGGATAGGTCCAGCGAATCCTTCCATCCTGCGATGCGCAAAGGAGAAGGTTGTTCGTCATTGAACCGCCACCGATGGATCCCCTGAGGTTGACGATTATGTCGCCGGTATTTCCCAGCGGGGAGGATGCTATGATTTCGTCGCGCGATGTGCGGCCGACCGGATAAACTATCGGAGAGGTGAAATCCCAGCTGGGGACTCCGGATTTTGCATCGACCGCAGCCTTGATGCGAAAGATGCGAGGACGCCCGTCCTTTCCGCGGTTGTAGAAAAAGGCGTCGAGGCCTGGCGCGGAGCGCAACGCCCACTGTGCCTTGAACTGATACTCGCCGTGGACGGACAGCTCTTCCGGCTGATAGCGGCCGTCGCCGTTGGCGTCGCTCCAGATGAAAATCCCGCTTGACGACCGCTTCTCGTTGGCAAGTTCGCTCGCCTCGCCCCATGCCGCCCGCAGCACGGCGTGATCGCCCACTTCCTCCGCCACGATCGTCAGCGACCGCACCCAGCCATCATCCGCCAGAAGATAGCGTCTCCCGCCGAACATCACCGTCTGGTGCAGGTCTGGGCCAAGGAAGTTTTTGCCCACGTTGAAAGGGAACCCGGCATGTTCTTCGGGACGGAACAAGACCGCTTCAAGCTCGCCCTGGTCGGGAGCCTCGCGCAATTTGAAGCGCATTCCGCCATAGTATCCCCTGTCGCCCGAAATCGACCCGCCTCCACCGTAGCGAGCGCCCCCCACGAACTCCCGGACAAGATCGCCATTCGGCGTCCACACCGAGACCCGTCGGGGATACTGGCTGTTTTCGGTCACCCATAGTTGTCCGTCGGCATCCACCGCTATGCCGGCGGGATTGTCCATCGCCATCGGATCATAGCGTCCCTCGGCGCGTCCCCCGCGCTTGCCGATTGTTCGAAGAAGATGGCCTTCGCCGTCGTAGGCCTTCACGCACATTTCGCCATGCGCGGCGTCGGAGACATAAAAACGGCCGTCGCCGTCAAGGGCGAGTCCATTGGCCTTCTGCAGATTCTCGCATCTGCAGATGCCGACCGTGATTCCATTTTCTGCGTCTATTCGGACTATGCTGTCCCCTGAAACGGCGTATTCGCCGCAGATTGCCCTTGGATCAGGGAGAGGGATGTCGCGGACGAACATCGCCTCCTTCGTGTCAAACAGCGAGATACGGCCCTTGTCCGTCAACGCCAGCGCGAGATAGTCCCCGACTACGCCCATGCCGACGAGTCCGGAGAACTCGTCCCGCGAAAGGCGTATCAACTGTTGATCCGAAAATGCCTTGTTCTGTTTTTCCAGGCGGGCCCTTACATCGGGTGGAACCGGGTAGGTCGAGACCTTCCCGTTCTTCAGGAGGCGGCGCACGACCACCAGTTTGTCCCGTCCCGCCCATCCGCCCTCACCCGCGACATACAGCGCGCAATCGGGCGGATTGAAGGCTATGGCCTTTGGGCAAACCAGTGCCAGCCAGCGCGCTCCCCAGATTTTCCTTCCGCCCGGGGTGGCGCGGATAATAGAGTCGCCCTCCTCCGCGGAGTCGCAGCCGAGAATGACTTCGTCGCCCACCGCCAGCGCAACCGACGGCGCCGCATGGTCCGAAAGCCACCCTCCACCGGCGTCGCCCTCCTGCGTTCGCACGCCCTCGGCGTCAAGATGCTTCCACGGTGTCGCGCCCTCGGAATGCGGCGAACAGAAATCGCCGATGTAACGGCTTTCGATCGCGCCGTGGCATATCCCGCGCCAGTGGTAGACTCCGGGATCCACCGGCTGCCCCGCATCGTCGCGTCCATCCCATGTTTCAGTGACAGTCCCCCCGTGCCGCAATTCGTCGGCGACAAGATTGCGCACACGCCTGCCGTCCGCGTCGTCCACCACGATCGTCACGCTGGCGTCGTCCGCAAGCGTGTAATCGAAATCGACGGCGACTGCGGTTTGAAGGCAGGCGCAGGACAGGAGACATGCCGCAAGGAAACGATTTCCCACGTGGACTTCCCTCGAATAACCAGATTAGCCGCGGCATCCGCGCCCGCAAGCGATGGTGGAACTATTGCAGATACAAGATCGTTCCGGGATTGCGCACGACAAGCCGGTATGTCCCGGAGGGCATCGAATCAAGCGCGAACGAAACCGAACGCTCGCCGACGAGCGGTTGATCGGCGATTGTTTCAAATGAATCGGAGCCTTTCGCCCTGCACTGCAGCAGATACCTTCTGCCGGCGGTACGGCCATCGACCGTGAAATTGAAATTCCAGGCGACGTCGGGCATCGAGGACATGACATGCCACGTGCGGTTCTCCTTTTCCGCGCCATTGGAGCCAATATACGTCAGCCATGTGTTCCAGGACTCGAATGTCTCATCGGTCGATATCTCAAGCATGTCGTCGGCCCAGGATGTTTCGGGGCTCGCGCCCGCGCCGCCATTGTATTGGGAACCGATGACCATGGAATCGACTCCGTGCTCGGCAATCACGGCGTGGTCGGAGACATCCACACCGCGGAATGTGCCAAGCGACAACCCGTACCTCAACGCCAGTTCGAGCTCGATAGACGCGCGCTCCGCCGATGTCAACGGCTGGTTGTAGATGCGGATTTCCGCGATGTCTCCAATCAGGTTTTTCCAGGAGTCACCGGAAATGCCGCTGTGGCCAAGACGGAATTCACCCTGTCGACTCGAACCGGACCAGACAGAGTATCCGGGGAAGGAATAGTTGCCCCCTATGTCCTCGTAGTTTTTGCCGGCCACGAAACCATACTGGCGCAATTCGGTAGCCGTGGCACTTTTCTGGTAATTGTAAATCGTCGAGACCCAGATGTTCTTTCCGAGGATTTCGCCATTGTGGGTCTTTTGATAGTTGCCCGGGCCGCCGACTTTCGTGCCATCGGAAAAGTCGAAACTCGAAATGCCCCCCGCGTCGGGCTTCGCGAAGAATGCGGCGCAAAGGCGGCAGCGATTGACGGAGAAAAGTCCGAATCTCCACGCGGTCGATCCGCCGTTGTCCAGCCCGAAGAATCCGCGGTTCGAACTATAGTCGCTGAAATTGCCGTTGGCGACGATGAACCATGCCCCGCCGCTGGAAGAGAGCGAGAGATCGGTCGCTGAATCGCTCTTCAGAAAATCCGTGCCGTCGAAACGCACAGCGGGCTCCGCGCCGAACGCGTTCGCCGCAAGCGTGATGCCGTCTGTCGAAGAAGACGGCGACATGTCGAGATCGTCACCCAGCATTCCGATGTTCTCCCACCTGGTCACGGCGCCATTCGCGTTCGTTGACACTCCCGTATCGGCCCTGAACCATGCGACGGGGCGGATCGTGGATGCGTGTGTACGGGCGAAGTAGCGTCCGGTGGACCACCCGGAGGACAGGGTGAAGACCACGCCATCCTCCGAGTATACCGGCGTGGCTCCAGTGTCTATCGCCGCGCCGTTGTCACTCTCACAGTAGAACAGCTTCAAGTGCGGAGTCGTTGCGAACTCACTCCCCGAAAACTCGAGCGTCAACGGGAGTTGGCGTGCCGCTTCCGAACCACCGATGCACCATGTGCAATCGGTTCCCTGATATTGGTCGTGGACGGCGCATACAAGCGTGTTGATGGACTTGTCGACGGCGGATCCGCGGGAAATGGTCAAGGCCCCGCTGGTGGCGCTGGCCGGCGGAACCCCCAGGTCGCGCCCCCCTTCGTAGGCATAGCCGATCACGGCGACGTCACGATCGCAGCCATCAAGCATTTCGGCGGTCATGGTGGACTTTCCATCCAGCATCAGCTTCTGCCCGTATCGCACCGCCAATTCCGCATCGACCGTCAGACGCTCGGCCGGCGTCAACACGCGATTGTATATCCTGATTTCCGCTATGTCGCCGTGGAATGCCGTCTGCGAAAGGAGATTGCGCCCCACGCTGAAAGTGGCGGAACGGACGGTTCCAAACTCCTTGCTCACGCCGGCGCGCTGCTCCTCGGGGCAACCCGATGTAAAGGTGTTCTGATAGACGCCTCCGCTCGTGACGCACGAAAAGGTCGCATCAAGCAATGGAGTATATGCGGGGCACTGGGTATTCGGCTGGGAATAGTTCATCGCGAAGAAAAAGACGCGGCGCAACTTCGCCGTCGGATGAATGTCGTGCCCGAAGCGCCAGACGCCGGTTTCGTCGCTGTCCAGCGCAAAGACGCCGGACCTGCTCAATTCCATGCAATATGAAACGGTGAAAACGGTGATGCCGTCCGACTGATTCAAGTCTAGATCGGTCGCGTCCGATGAACGGAGGAAGACATTCTCGTTTTCGAAGCGGATGCACGGGCGATGGTCGAGAAACTCATTCTTGACTATCTTAAGCGTCGAATCCTGGGTATTGGCCACGACTTCAACCAGTTCGCCGGACTTGAGGGAGCCTTGGTTCCGCCACGCGGTGACATTGCCATTGGCGTTTGTGACGACCCCTTGGTCGCCAACGAACCAGACCACGGGATCCGGAATTTCAGCGTGTGATGCCATTGCGAAAGCAAGGCCCGATGCGACCGCCATCGCAAGAACGAATCTATTCGCCATTTTCAATCCTTTCACAGTGAAATTGATTCTATTATATAGGGCCGCTGCCTGTCAATATGCCATAAGTCCACCCGCGTTGCGCCATAATTCCTGTTACCGAAAACGCGATGAGTGATTTCCAGGTTGCGCCATAAATCGTGTTACTGAAAAATTCGGGACATGAACATGACAAGCGAAGAGAAGAAGGTGAACATCAGGCTGGCGCGGAGGCGC
>JAZQOE010000021.1:0-13942 GCA_045627705.1 Kiritimatiellia bacterium
CCAAGAATCAAGGTTCGACGAGAAGGCGGTCGGACGGAAGATAAAGGAAGGCAGGATGCTGACGCTATTCGAGTTGCTGAGGTGCGAGGTGAGGAATTTCAGCAACGGCTGGGCGCTGGGGAGCGATGGATTCGCGAAGTCAGCGATGCTGTCGGCGAGTGGGGGACAGACCCCGAAAAGGGGCGTCTATGGAATCCGATGCGAGGAACTGGCGGGAATCGGAACGGCAAGGAGAGTTAGGTATCACGATGCGGTCGCGCTGACGAAATCGCGATCGTAGGAATGAAAATCGTGGTGTGTCCCTATCTTGCTGGCCGAGAAATCGGGGTGTGTCCCCAAAATACGAACACCACGATTTTGGTTCAATGCTATGGTTTGCTAGCGGTGCGCGGAACGCGCGGAAAGCGCGATGAGCAATCCTATCGAGGCGAGGGAAACGGCGAGGCTGCTGCCGCCCTGACTCAGGAACGGAAGCGTAATGCCAGTGAGCGGAATCGCCTTTGTAACGCCGCCGATATTCAATAGCGCCTGGACGGCGAGCATGGCGGTTATCCCCACGCCGAGAAGCTGTCCGAAGGGGCCGCCGGTCGCGCATTCCGCTATCCGCCATCCGCGCGCGAAGAGTACCGCGTAAAGCGCGATGATCAGAAGACATCCTATGAAACCCAGTTCCTCGCCGAATGCGGAGTAGATGAAATCCGATGTCACGATCGGCACGCATTGCGGCGCGCCGCGTCCGAGGCCCGCGCCCCATGCACCGCCCGAATAGAATGCGGTGAGCGACTGCAGTATCTGCCAGCCCTTGCCGGTGGGGTCTGCGAATGGCGAACTCCATGCGTCGAAACGCGCCTGCGCATGCGCTGAAAAACGTCCGGCCAATATCGCGAATCCCGTCACTCCCACAGCACCGATCAGGATATACCCAAGGCGGCGCGTGACCGCGTAGAGCATGATGAGCAAGACGGCGTTGAGCAACACGAGCAATCCAAGGTCGTGAAGCAGCACAACCATCGCCATCGGCAGTGCCCATGCCGCCGCGAAGATCATCAGCGACGTTTTGTCGGGCATCGGGATTCCGACTTGCGCGGCGGAGAATTCCTTGCGCCGTCCCGAAAGAAACGCTGCGAGGAACAACACCATCAGCGGTTTCACGATCTCGGATGGATTCAGGTTGCCGGCGATGTAGATTCCGCCACGATAGCGGTGGCCAAGCACCAGCATCGCCCCGAGCGCGCCGATTGCGCCCACGTATGCGATCCAGCCGATTTTCGCCAGCGCCGCCGCGCGTCCGTTTCCAAAGGCGAGAAGTGTCGCCAGTAGCGCGGCAACGCCGATTGGATACGCCAGAAGCTGCATCGAGAATGGCGATGCGCCGGCATACGATCCAAGCCGCATCTGCATCGCGATTCCTATTCCCGCAAGGCCAAGCGCGGCCGCAAGCGGGACGATGTCACCGTCGAAGCGCGTGATCTTCAGGTACGCCCATACGACGAAAAGCGTCGCGCCGTGAATCCCGAGCGGAACGAGTTGCGCCCACGGAATCACCGGCGCGTTCGCGAGGTGCGCGGCGATGACTGCGATGTGCGCGACAAGCGGAACGGCAAACGCCCACGCCAGCAATGCGCCTGCCGATGGGCCATCCTTCGCGGATGATGTGGCCGTGCGCCTGGCGTTTGACGCCGAACGTCGCCTGCCGCTTGCCGCGGCTCGCTGCGCTATCGACGGGCCGGAAGTCATTTCGTGTTTCGGGGTTGTTAGAAGCCGGCTTGGAGAAGCGATTCGAGCGTCAAACCGCCTTCGCTCGGTTTGGATGCGTCCAGCATCCGTTCGACATATTTCCCTAGCAGGTCGGATTCGAGGTTTACGCTGTCGCCCGGCTTGCGGTCGCGCAGGCTTGTAGCCGCGAGCGTATGCGGGATGAGATTCACCTCGAGGAAGTCGTCGCCAAGCGCGCTGACCGTCAGGCTCGTACCGTCGATCGCGATTGATCCCTTGAGCACTGTCTGGCGCGAAAGGCGTGGAGAGCAGGAAACGCGGAACACCTTGTCGCGTCCGCGCGGGGTAATCGCGAGAATCCTGCCTGTCTCGTCAACATGGCCGGCGACAAAGTGACCGCCAAGCCTGTCGCAAGGCCGCAGTGCGCGTTCGAGGTTCACGGCGGCGCGCGGCGGCAGGCCGCGAAACGCCGTCTTGTCGAGAGTCTCGTCGAGGAGGTCTGCGGCGAAGCGGTTCTCGTCAAGCGGACGCACGGTGAGGCATACGCCCTGCACCGCGACGCTTTCGCCGAGCTGCAGCGCGCCTTCTTCCCACGGCGCATGCTCGACAATGAGGCTCCACCCGCCGTTCGAAGCGCGTTCAATGGCCGTCAGTCGGCCGATCTGCTGAATGATTCCGGTAAACATGGCACGCGATTACGCGCCGTCGCCGCCGCCATTTTCCTCGCGTTCCATCCTAAGGAGGAGGTCGAGGACATGGTCGCCCTTTTCAACTGACTCGTCGGCGCGGAAGTGGAGGACGGGCGTGTATTTCAGCTTCATCTCGCGGTTGACGACGCGCTGGAAGTCCTGATGGTGCGAGGAAATCGCGCGGAGATAGCGGCCGCGCTCTTCCTCGTGTCCGAAGATCGAGACGTAAACGGTCGCGTCGCGCAGGTTTGTCGCGGTCACGACGCGCGTTATGGTGATCGCCGCGAGGTCGAGCCCTTCCGTGCCGAGCACGGTAAAGCACGCCTCGCCGATTACGCGGCGCATCAGCGCGTTCACGCGGTCCAGTCTATTGATCTGCGGCATGGCTGGCTAGAGTGTGCGCTCGAGTTCTTGGAGGAAGTAGCATTCGACGGTATCGCCTTCCGCGAAGGCGTCGAAGCCCTCGAAGCGGACGCCGCATTCCTGCAGGTCCTTGACCTCCGAAACCTCGTTCTGGAAGTGGTGGAGGGAGAGGATCTTCCCATCGAAGATCTTCTCGCCGCCGCGAAGCACGCGGACGCGCGAATCGGTGCGGAGCGAGCCGTCGGTGAGCTGGCAGCCAGCGACCTTGCCCTTCTTGCCGCTCATTCCGAAGACCTGGCGGATGTCCGCATGGCCGCGGATGAGTTCCTTGTATTCGGCGGGCAGGAGGCCAAGCATCTCCTTCTTCACGTTGTCGAGGAGATCGTAGATGATGCGATAGGTCTGGATCGCGACATGGTCGTGGCGGGCCTGCGCCTGCACTCCGGACTCGCAGCCGACCTGGAAGCCGATCACGATCGCCTTGCCGGCAGTCGCGCGCTGGACATCGTTGTTGTTCACGTTGCCGATCGCGGAGTGGATCACCGAGAGCGAGACCTTCTCGCTGCGGATTTCCTTGAGCGAATCGACGATGGCTTCGACGGAGCCCTGCGTATCGGCCTTCACGATCACCTGGAGCTCGGGCTTGTCCGCAGTCGCCGTGATCTTGAGCATGTCGTCGAGCGAGACGATCTTCGGCGCCGCGAGCTCGCGCTCCTTGCGCTCCATCGTGGTCTGCTCGGCGAGTTCGCGGGCGCGTTCGAGGTTGAGCATCACGCGGAAGGCGGAACCGGGTTCGGGAACGCCCGAAAGTCCCATCACGCGCACGGCCTGGCCGGGACCGGCCGACTTGACCATGCGGCCGCGATCGTCGGTAAGGCCACGCACGCGGCCAAAGTGCTCGCCGCAGAGAACGACGTCGCCGACATTCAGCGTGCCGCCCATGACGAGCAGCGACGCGGTCGGGCCGCGGCCGAGCTCAAGCTGGGATTCGATCACATAGCCATCGGCGCGGCGCGAGGGGTTCGCGGCAAGCTCGAGCATGTCCGCCTGGAGGAGGATCATCTCGAGCAGGTGGTCGAGTCCCTTGCCGGTGTGGGCCGAGACCTCGACGCAGACGATATCGCCGCCCCACGTATCTGGGGTGAGGCCTTCGCCCTGGAGCTGCTGGCGCACGCGGTCGGGCTGCGCTTCGGGCTTGTCGCACTTGTTGATCGCGACCATGATCTGGACATTGGCGGAACGCGCATGGCGGATGGCCTCGCGCGTCTGCGGCATGATGCCGTCGTCGGCCGCGATCACGATCACCGCGATGTCGGTGAGATTCGCGCCGCGCGCGCGCATCGCCGAAAATGCCGCGTGGCCGGGAGTGTCGAGGAAGGTGATCTTTCGGCCGTCCAGCTCGACGGTGTACGCGCCGATGTGCTGGGTGATGCCGCCCGCTTCGCCCGCGGCAACCGATGTCTTGCGGATGCGGTCGAGAAGCGATGTCTTGCCGTGGTCAACGTGGCCAAGGAAGGTGATGATCGGCGGACGCGGCTTCATCTGCTCGGGCGCGTCTTCGGGAATGTCGTCGTCCGCATCCGCGGACTTGAGGACGGGGCGGCGCTCATTGGAACGGCGCTGGCGCTCGAGCTCGATCTTGTAGCCGTACTTGTCGGCCAGGCGCTCCGCCATGTCCATCTCGACGCGCTGGTTGATCGACGCAAGGACATTCCACTGCATCAGGTCGGCGACGAGCTTGTTCGGGCGAAGCCCCATCAGCTCTGCGAGTTCGCGCACAGTCGCAAGGCCGCGAAGCGTGAGAATGTGGTCTGGCGCCGTCGTGGGGACCGGCGGCGGCATCGGACGCGCCTGGTTCGCCGGTGCAACTGATCCAAAGCCGCGGCCGCCACGTTGCGCAGGAGCCGCGCCACGAGCCTGTCCACGCTGGTCGCGCGGATCGGGACGCCCCCCATTGCGGCCGTTGCGCGCATCGCGCTGATCGATGCGGCCGCCATTACGGCCATTGCGCTGGTCGCGCGGATCGACGCGCCCGCCAATGCGACCCGCATCGCGTCCGCCGCGCTGGTCTGGACGCTGGGAACCTCCCATGCGGCCACCCTGCTGCTGGATGCCTCCGCGGGCACCGCCAACCGCGGCACCGCCACGCTGCGTCTGCTTCGAAGCCTGGCGCATCGTCGCGTTCGGACGCGGCCCGCGTCCGACGTATGCCTCTTCGAGTTCTTCGTCTTCATCGCGTTCGTTGCGGAAATCGACCTTGCGGTCATTCGGATCGTCGCGCTCTTCCTCTTCTTCCGCAGTGACAATCCTCACCGCAGGCTCCGCCGGCGAAACAGGCGCGGACTTGACCGCCGCGGCGAGTTCCGCCGCCAGCGCCATCGCGGCCTGCTCGGCTGCGGAAAGCTCGGCCGGCTTTTCGGCGGGCTTCGCCTCGGCCGGCTTCTCCTGCGCCTTGGACTGCCCGCCCGCGGTTTCATCCGAAGCCGGGGACTTCGCGCCATCGCGCTCGGCCTGCAGTTTTTTCGAGAAATCAATGGCGGCCTGCAGCTTCGCCTTCTCCGCCTCCGCGCCATCCGAAAGCTGCGATGCGGCCTTCGCGCGCTTCGCCTGGATCCGGGCCTTGCGCTCCGCTTCCGCGGTTGCGTCTCCATCGGCGGCGCCCGCGCGCAGACGCGAGCGGATCTTCGAGACATCGGAATCCTCTAGTTTCGCAAGCGTCGATGACGCCTCGATGTCCAATGCCTTGGCGGTGCGCAATACATCACCGCTTGCAAGTTTGAGCGATTTGGCTAGTTCGAATACTCTCATGACTTCAGTGTCCGCCAGTGGAACAGATCATCTTCGGAAAAACGGGTTGCCATCAGTCGGCGTTTACGCCAACAGCGAGATTCCACACGCGATGCGCCGTCTCCTCGTCGAGGCCGCAGTCCGCGCAGATGTCCTCGACCGTCGCGGCCTGGACGCCTTCGCGCGTGTTGAATCCGCCATTGTGGAGCGCTTCGGCGATCTCAACCGAAATGCCGAGATCGTCGGCGAGGGCGTTCACGACATCCTGCACGCGCTCGTCAAGCGGCTTCTCCTCGTCGGTGCGCTTGATTTCAAGCTTGAAACCCGTGAGCTTCTCGGTAAGGCGGAGGTTCTGCCCACGCTTGCCGACCGCGAGCGAATATTCGTCGCCCGAAACGCCAACGATGATGACGCCCTGATCCTCTGGGTCGATGCTGACGGACTCGAGGTGCGCGGGAGAAAGCGCCTGCTGGACATATACGCGGGGATCCTCGTTCCAGCGCACGATATCGATCTTCTCGCCGTGCAGCTCGCTCACGATGTTCCTCACGCGAGCGCCCCTCATGCCGACGCACGCCCCGACGGGATCGACCTTGTCGTCGTGCGTGCGGACCGCCACCTTGGCGCGGTAGCCGGGATCGCGCGCAACGCCCATGATCTCGACCACGCCCTCATACACTTCCGAGACCTCGTTGCGGAAAAGCGCCTTGAGGAACTCGGGGCAGCTGCGCGAAAGATGGATCACAGGGCCGCTCTGGTCGTTCTGCACCTTCTTGAGATAGGCGCGGACCTGGTCGCCAATCTGGAACTCCTCGTTTCCAATGCGGTCGCGCGATGAAAGAATCGCCTCCGCGTTGCCTCCGAGATCGACAAACACATTGTGGCGCTGGACCTGGCGGACGGTGCCGGTCACGATCTCGCCGACACGGTTCTTGAAGTCGTCGAAAAGCTTCTGGTTCGTCGCCTCGCGGAATTTCTGGAGGATCATCTGGCGGACGGACTGCGCGCCGATGCGGCCAAGGCGCTCCATCGATACCGGAACGTCGATTATCTGCCCAACGACGGAATCACGGTTGTAGAACTTCGCGTGGTGCAGGTCGATCTCGCCGGGCCCCGGAACACCATCGACCACAGTCGCGGCATACGAGATCTTGACGGCGAGCGTGCGCGGGTCGATCGCGACATCAACATCGGATGTCGTGCCAGTGGCCTTTTTCGCGACAGTCTGAAGGGCGTCTGCGAGCGCGCGGAGGATGACCTCGCGACTCACGCCGCGTTCACGCTCCATGTAGTTCACCATCGCTAGCAATTCACTGTTCATTGCCATCGCTTGCATAGTCCTTCCCGCCCCTCGCCGGGGCTAGCTGCGTCAAAACCATAGAACAAAGAAGGAGCGGGACACCCCGCTCCCACCATTGGCATCTGCGCCCGATGCCGGTAAGAAGATAAGTTTTGATATCGTAGCTTATCAGCTGCTGGATTGTCAAAAGGAAAATCGGCGCCCCTTGCGGGCGGGCGCGACCCGTGCAATAATACCCGCCATGCCAACTTCCCCCTTTCCATTCGGCCTTCGCATCGCCGCTCCCGCGAAGGTAAACCTTACCCTCGAGATTCTCGGCGAGCGTCCCGACGGCTATCACGACCTCAGCAGTGTCGTTGCGCCGCTCGAACTGGCCGATACCGTCGAATTGCGCCCGATGCCGCCCGCGCACGGCGTTTCGCTCGAAGTCGTCGCCGATGGCGTGCCGATGGGCGCGATCGGACCCGCCGGGAAGAATCTTGCCGTCCGTGCCGCGCAATTGATCCGTTCCCGCAAGAATATCGCCGCCGGAGTCGCGATCCGCATCGTAAAGCGCATCCCGATTGGCGGCGGTTTGGGCGGCGGAAGCGCGGATGCCGCGGCCGTCTTGAATGGACTCGACCTCCTTTGGAATCTCGCGATACCCGAAACCGAGCGCATGGCGCTTGGCGCGGAGCTTGGGAGCGATGTCCCGGCGCAAGTCGCGGGCCGCGCCGTCCTGATGGAGGGGCGCGGCGAGCGCGTCACCCCGCTCTGCGGCGAAGGCGCCGAAACCGCCCGCTGCGGCCTTTCCCGGATCCCGATCGTCCTCGTGAATCCCGGCATCGCCATCTCCACCGCCGAGGTGTACGGAAGTTGCAATGGGCACTTGACCTCACGCGATGGAATTTACTACAATGTTCGCTCTTCTCTCCATCGGGGAGACCTTCGCGCCTTGGCGCAAAGTCTCTTCAATGGCCTGGAAGCGGGCGTTTTCGCGGGTCACCCCGAAGTGGGGCGGCTCGCGGATTTGTTGCGTGCGGCTGGAGCCCTCGGGGTTCTCATGAGCGGCAGCGGGGCGTCTGTTTTCGGGCTTGTGGAGGATGAAGCGCACGGAAAACGCATCCTGGCGGGCTTGCCGGGCGATGTCTGGTGTCGGATGACCTCGATATTGCCCGATGGTGTAATGGCAGCACATGGCCCTTTGGAGGCTTGAGTCCTGGTTCGAATCCAGGTCGGGCAACCAACCCGCCGCGAGTCCCGTCGCGCCGAGTCCGTGGGGAGTGGAGCAGGGCTTTGATTGGTGTGGGGCGCGTGTCCCCGCGTGGGTTTGAACTGGCAGGCAAACGATGAAAATCTTTTCTGGCACATCGCATCCGGAACTCGCGGCGAAGGTCGCGGCGTATCTTGGAACAGAGCTTGGCAAGATCAAGATCGAGCGCTTCCCCGATGGCGAGACGTTCGTGCAGGTCGAGGATAACATCCGCGGGCGCGATGTCTTCGTCGTGCAGCCCGTATGTGGGCAGCCGAACGAAATGCTCATGGAACTTCTGATCATGGTCGATGCGATGCGCCGCGCTTCCCCGGCGCGCATCACCGCCGTGATCCCCTACTATGGCTATGGCCGCCAGGACCGCAAGGACAAGCCGCGCGTCCCGATCACGGCCAAGCTCGTCGCGAATCTGCTCGTCGCCGCCGGCGTGAACCGCGTTCTCACGATGGACCTCCACGCCCAGCAGATCCAGGGCTTCTTCGACATTCCAGTTGACCACCTCTATGCTTCACCCGTCATCGCGAAGTATCTCAAGGGGCTCGACCTCCCCAATCCGATCGTCGTCTCCCCCGATACGGGCGGAGTCAAGGCCGCATACGCCTATTCCAAGATGCTCGGTACGGGACTTGCGATCGTCGCCAAGCAGCGTCTCGCGGGCGACCAGGTCGAGGCATTTAGCGTCGTCGGCGATGTCGCGGGCAAGGATGTGATCATGGTTGACGACATGACGACTACCTGCGGCACCCTCTGCTCCGCCGCCAAGCTCCTCAAGGAGCACGGCGCCGCCAGCGTCCGCGCGGCCGTCACCCACGGCACCGTCACCCCCAAGGGCGCCGAGCGCCTGAAGAATTCCGATATCAAGGAACTGGTGGTCACCGATACCGTTCCCCTTCGTATCGACCCAGGCGTGCCGATAACCGTGCTCACGATCTCCGAGCTTCTCGGCGAGGCCGTCAAGCGCATCCACAACGGCCAGTCGGTGAGTTCGCTGTTCAAGCTCTAGACAACCCCTTTACTTCTGGCAAAGAACTGTCACGAAAGTAGGAAACGAGGATAAGGACATGTCCAATGAAATCAAATTGAAGGCGAAGGCTCGCGCGGAACAGGGTTCCGGCGCCGCCCGCCGCCTCCGCCGCGCGGGCGAGTTGCCCGCCGCGTTGAACCGCATCGGCGGCGGCACCGCCCCGATCAAGCTTGACGCCCACGAGTTCGAGATGGCCATGCGCCACGAGGCCGGCGAGCATCTGCTCGTGACCATCGATCTCGATGGCACCCCGGTCACCGCCCTCATGCGCGAAGTCCAGCACGACGTCATGAACGGCAGCGCCATCCACGTCGATTTCGGCGAGGTCGATCTCACTCGCCGCATCCGCGTCACCATCGGCATCCGCCTCGTCGGCGAGCCCGAAGGCGTGCGCGTCGGTGGCGGCGTCCTCGAACAGACCCTCCGCGAAGTCACCGTTGACTGCCTCCCGACGGATATCGTCGAGTTCTTCGACGTCAACGTCGATTCCCTGGCCCTCGCGCAGTCCCTCTTCGTCAAGGATCTCCAGCTCGGCGAGAAGTACACGATCGTCACACGCGGCGATATCGCCGTCGCGACCGTCGCCCAGCCCGATGCCGAGGAAGCCTCCTCCGCCGCCGAAGGCGAGCAGGCGGCCCCCGAAGTGATCGCCAAGGGCAAGAAGGACGAGGAAGGCGCCGCCGCTCCCGCAGCGAAGGCCGCCCCCGCCGCGAAGAAGTAGCTTTAGCCGGGGCCCCAGACTGTGAAAGTCGTAGCAGGGCTAGGCAACCCGGGTCCGGAATACCGCCGGACGCCCCACAATGTCGGTTTCGAGACTGTGGAGCTCCTGGCGGAAGACCTGGGGACGGATTGGAAGGACGTTGCGCGGTTCCAGGCGCGAGTGGCGCGCGTGGAACGGGGGGCCGGGACCCCCTGGATGCTCCTGCAGCCGCAGACGTTCATGAATCTGAGCGGCACATGTGTTGCGCCGTTCCTCCGCTACCACGGCGGGTCTCCCAGGGACCTCGCGGTGGTGGTGGACGATGCCGACCTTCCGCCCGGTCGCCTGCGCCTCCGCGCCGGCGGTTCGAGCGGTGGCCACCGCGGGTTGGCGTCGATAATCGAGACGCTTGGCACGGACGCCTTCTTCAGGATCCGGATCGGCGTCGGTCGCGGAGACGGCGGCAGGAATCTCGCCGGGCATGTGCTCGGCCGCCTGCCTCCGGCCGAGGCGGCGCTGGTGGAACAGGCCAAGCGGGCCGCGGCGGATGCCGTGGCATGGTGGATTCGGTCCGGAGCCGATACGGCGATGAACCGGTACAATGGCTGGAAGGCGGCAACGCCCGAAGGCGAGAACAAGGGTTGAACTTATCATGAACAAGTACGATGGTCTCTATATCCTCGTCGGCGCAAACAAGGACGAGGCGCTCGACAAGGCAATCGAGAAGGCCCAGTCCGAGATCACCCGTCTCGGCGGCAAGGTTCTCGATACTCAGAATCTCGGCAAGCGCACCTTCGCTCGCCCCCTCGCCAAGCGCGACAACGGCGTCTATATCCGCATCCGCTTCGAGTTCGATGGCACGAAGATCGAAGAGCTGATCAACCGCTACCACCTCGCGGAGGAAATCTTCCGCGTCCAGGTCCTCGCCGTCGATGAACGCCGCGAGCAGGTCATCGCCGAGCAGGCCGAGGCCCGCCGCGCCCGCGCCGAAGCCGCCGCCGCCGAGGCCGCGGAGAACGGCGAAGTCCCCGCCGACGCCGAGTAGTCTTAACTTCAATCCGGCAATCCCCTTCGTCGAAGGAGGTCGAATATGGCTTCGTTCAATCGCGTGATTCTCGCGGGCAACCTTACCCGCGACCCGGAACTTCGGAACACCCCATCGGGCGCTCCCGTGGTCGAACTCCGTCTCGCGATCTCCGAGACCTACCGCGACCGCCAGTCCGGCGAATCGAAGGAGACGGTCTGCTACGTGGATGTCGTCGCCTGGAACCGCCAGGCCGAACTCTGCCAGCAGTACCTTGCCAAGGGCCGCAACGTCCTCGTCGAAGGCCGCCTGGCCTACGACGAATGGAAGAACCCGCAGGGCGAAACCCGCAGCAGGCTCCGCGTCCGCGCCGACCGCATCCAGTTCCTCGGCTCCCGCCCGAACGATGGATCGGCCCCCGCCGCAGGCCCCGCTTCGCCCTCCGCCCAGCCCCCGGCGGATCTCCCGCCCCCTGGCCTGGACGAAGAGCCCCCCTTCTGATCCCCGTGGATCGCCAACCAAGTCTTTTGTATTTCCCAAGGAGTAGAAAACCATGCGCATGTCTGGTAACAAGAACGGCAACAGCCGCAAGCCCAAGACCGAAAACAACGCCGGCCCCCGCCGTCGTACCCGCTACCTCGAACCAAACGCGGTCGTCGATCTGAACGACGTCGAATTCCTCCGCCGTTTCGTCACCGAGTTCGGCAAGATCGTCCCCTCCCGCATCACCGGCGTAACCGCCCAGCAGCAGCGCGAGATCCGCCGCGGCGTCAAGCGCGCCCGCAATATGGGTCTCCTCGCCTGATCGCGGCTTCCACGCCTAAACTTAACCAGCAATAAAAGGATTTGACAGCCATGGCGACTGAAATTCTCCTCATGTCCGATGTCAAGGACCTCGGCGTCGCAGGCGACGTCGTGAAGGTCGCGGACGGTTACGCCCGCAACTACCTCCTCCCCCAGGGTCTCGCCGCCCCGGTGACCAAGGCCTCCCTCAAGCGCCTCGAGAAGCTCCGCAAGGAGCGCGAGGAGCTCGCCCGCATCCAGCTCGCCGAGGCCCGCGCCAAGGCGGACCAGGTCAAGAAGGCTTCCGTCTCCATCCGCGCCAAGAGCAGCGATGGCACGAACCTCTACGGCTCCGTCGGCGTCGCCGATATCGTTGACGCCCTCGGCTCGCAGGGTGTCGCGATCGACCGCAACCAGGTCATCCTCGAGGAGCCTTTCAAGGCCCTCGGCACTTACGACGTGGAGATCAAGCTCCACCCCGAAGTCTCCGCGACCATCAAGGTCTGGGTCATCGAGGAATAGGCCCGAATGCCGTTCGTTCCACGTAAAAATGCGCCGGACGGCTCCCAGCCGCCCGGCGTTCGTGTTCCCCCGCATAGCGCCGAGGCCGAACGCGGCGTGCTCGGCTCAGCATTGCTCGATGCCGAACGCGTGCTCGACCTGTGCATCGTGAACGGCCTCGTGCCCGAGGCTTTCTTCACCCCATCGCACCGGATCCTGTACGAGACGCTCCTCGCCATGGCCCACGACGGCGCCGCTATCGACGCCGTGACAGTCTCGGACCGCCTCCGCGCCATCGACCGCCTCGATTCCATCGGCGGCACCCAGGCGCTCGAACAACTCATCGACGCCACACCCACCGCCGCCCACGCAGAGTACTACATAGATATCGTCCGCCAGAAACTCCTCCTCCGCCAGGTCATCGAATGCGCCCAGAATGCCGAGCGCTCCTGCTACGAAGGCGATTCTTCGGCGGATATGGTGGTCTCTTCCGCCGAACAGTCCTTCCTTTCCATCACCGAACACCAGCACGGCGCGATCGTCCCCTGGGAAACCGCCCTGAAGCAAACGGTCAAGAACCTCGACCTGCTCTTCAATCTCGGCCCCGGCGGCTTTACCGGCCTCTCCACCGGCTTCCGCGACCTCGACGCCATCCTCCGCGGCATGCAGCCCGCCCAGATGATCGTCCTCGCCGCCCGCCCCTCGATGGGCAAGACCTCCCTCGCCATGAATATCTGCGAATGCGTCGCCCTCGGGCAAACCTGCATGGGCTACGCCGCGAAGGGCGACGCCGCCACACCGCGCCCCGTCGGCATCTTCTCCCTCGAAATGTCCCAGGAATCCCTGGCGATGCGCATGCTCTGCTCCCGCGCCAATATCACGAAATACCAGCTCGACAGCGGAATCGGCAACGCCGCCACCGTCAACCGCAATATCACGCGCGCCGCTTCGGTCCTCTCGAAGGCGAAGCTGTTCGTCGATGACACCGGCGGCCTCGATATCGCCGAACTCCGCGCCCGCGCCCGCCGCATGGTCCGCAAGCATGAAGTCAAGCTGATCATGATCGACTACCTCCAGCTCCTGAACTGCAGGGAACGCGCCCGCGAAGGCCGCCAGCAGGAAACCGCCCGAATCTCCCAGGAAATCAAGGCGATGGCGAAGGAGCTGAACATCCCCGTGATCGTCCTCAGCCAGCTCAGCCGCTCCGGCGAACGCGACAAGGGCAGCAAGCCCAAACTCTCCGACCTCCGCGATTCCGGCGCGATCGAACAGGATGCCGATGTCGTATTCCTCCTTCGCCGCCCGTCCTTCATGGCCAATGCCGACGCTTCCGATCCAAACGCCAGCGCGGACATAATGGATAAGTCCCTCGCCATCGTCGATGTCGCCAAAAACCGCAACGGCGCCACGAAAGAGGTCCGCCTCAACTTCGCCGCCGAATGCACCCGCTTCACCGACCGCACCGAAGACGCCACGCCCCCGCCGGAAAATTAATCATTTATCCCCACGCCATGCGTTGCGACAGCGCACGCGCCGCCCGCGCTAGAATTGCGTCGAGAGTTGCGGAATGACCTTTTCGAAGGCGACGCCGTACCAGTGCTGGTCTGGCGTGGCCTCGATGGCAAGGCATGTGATGTCGGCCGCAAGCGCGGCGGCATCGATCGCGGATTTGCCACGGAGGAGAGCACCCGCGAAGACGGAGGCGAAAAGATCGCCGGTGCCGTGCGACGTGCGGGTCAGACGGGGATTGAAGTCGTAGCGGATGCCGTCGCCTTCGCTGACCGCTACGCCAAGCTGGGCGGG
>JAZQOE010000022.1:0-32168 GCA_045627705.1 Kiritimatiellia bacterium
CAGTCCCAATTTGTCAATTGGCCAAGTTTTCAAGTTGCCAGAGTTGTCAAGTGCGTTGCACTGGCGAAATCGGGTCCTGTCCCCATTTCCGCCCCCAAGACCCCCGTGCGATTGAACCGCAGGACGGAATGAAGTCTCGAAGAGGTAGGGCGGCCGCCCCGCGCCCGCCGCCAACGCAGCCGCGCTTTCTCCGTTTTCCGTCCGCATCCTGTCTTATGCGTCCCATGCGTCCTATCCAGCGGCCAACTCAAAGAAGGCCGACGGCGAGGGCGGCGTCGCAACGCACGCAAGGCGCACCTTTTACCTCAAACAGCGGCGCGGAACTTGCCAACTTGAAAACACTGCCAACTCTGTCAACTTGGCAACAAACGACTGCCTCGGCACTGTTCCACTGCCGACTCGCATGTCGAGTCATGTGATTGCACAATGCAATCCAATCCCGAATTTTCTATTGGCCAAGTTTTCAAGTTGCCAGAGTTGGCAAGTGCGTTGCGACGGCGAAATCGGGGCCTGTCCCAATTTCCGCCCCCAAGACCCCCGTGCGATTGAACCGCAGGACGGAATGAAGTTTCGAAGAGGTAGGGCGGGCGCCCCGCACCCGCCGCCAGCGCAGCCGCGCTTTCTCCGTTTCCCGCCCGCATTCTGTCTCATGCGTCCCATGCGTCCTATCGCGCGGTCAACTCAAAGAAGGCCGACGGCGAGGGCGCCGTCGCAACGCACGCAAGGCGCACCTTTTACCTCAAACAGCGGCGCGAAACTTGCCAACTTGAAAACACTGCCAACTCTGTCAACTTGGCAACAAACGACTGCCTCGGCACTGTTCCACTGGCGACTCGCATGTCGAGTCACGCAGTCGTACAATGCAACCCAATCCCAAATTTTCAATTGGCCAAGTTTTCCAGTTGCCAGAGTTGGCAAGTGCGTTGCGACGGCGAAATCGGGGCCTGTCCCCATTTCCACAGTTTCCCGCCCGCATCCTGTCTCATGCGTCTTATGCGTCCCATGCGTCCTAGCAGCGCGGTGAAATCGGGGTGTGTCCCCAATTGTTGAGCAAAAAAACGGCGCGCCGTTTTCACCTTAACTGTTGCGATATCTTGAAGATGTGGCCAATGATGGGATCATAGCTTTCGGCATCGATGCCGAGCATGGCGCGTTTGAAGTTGGCGTATGGTTCATCCCATGGATGCAGCGAAAGGCTGAACTTGCTGTTGTGTCCGCTGAAGTATCGCTGTGCCTTCAAGTCACGTAGCACTTGTGGCAGTTCCTCTGGCAAAGTGTGAATCTGCGACCATTCGGTGTTGTATTGTCCATTTTCAACGAAGGCCAACTCGATGTTCGGGAATTCTGCCGCTATCCGTTTGAAACGTTCGTCATAACCGCCATCGCCCGCAAAATAAACATTGTTCACCATAAAACTTGCCCAAAGCGATTGGTTGCGGGTGAAGCCACGTCCCGAGAAATGTCGCGCGGGAAGACATGTGAATTTGACGCCGTTTTCTCCGAAACACTCATGCCAGTCGAGTTCGACGAGTTTTTGCGGATCATAGCCCCAAAATTCGAAATGCTCGCCGACTCCAAGCGGACAAACCACTTTTCCGATACGGTCGCGGATTGCGCATACTGTCGAGTATTCGAGATGATCCCAATGGTCATGCGTAATCAGCAGATAATCGATGCGGCGTGGAAGGTCGCAGACATTGTACACGGCTGTCCCCGGAAATGGTTCCGCAGTGAATGGGACTGGAGACGCCCTGTCGAAGACCGGATCGACCAACACGATCCTTCCGCCGATATTCGCCATGTAGCTAGAATGTCCAAACCAAACGAATTCGCCATCCGCGAGTCGCGACACATCATTCTTCTCGACCATGACGTCGCCGAGTCGCGGGATCTGGCGCAGTTCCCTTGGATGGGTAAAGATGTCCAGCATGCTATGCTTGCTGACACTCGTTCCCGCCATTGTCCCAGTCGGCGTTTCGTTGTGGAATTCGCCATCATGGTAGTTTGGGGAAAGAAGAATGCGCGCCAGACGCGAACCGTCAGGCAATCTGCCGAATCGAGTCAAGAAATTCCGTCCGACAAACCCGCCCATTCCCGCGAGTGCGCCAGTCGCAATCAAGCCCTTTATGAATGTTCGACGTGTCATCTAACTCGCTTGGATAGAGTATGATAGCGAATCGAAAACGGGGTGTGTCCCCGTTTTTTAGATAACAGATAACAGGTAACAGATAACAAGTGACGCCGAGGCAACAAGAAACTAGAACGGGGCCGAGGAGACGGCGGATTGGATGAGCCGCATGGCGATGGTCGCCATGGAAATCAAACCAACGCCGGTAAAGTAGCCGGCAAGGATGGTGGGAACCATTCGCAGGAAGTTCTCGCGTCCGAATTTCTTCTGGAAGATGAATCTGCCAATCAAGCAACCGGCAAGCTCAAAGAGCATGTTGTGCGGCCATGATCCAAAGCCTCGGATCAAACCATAGACGAAGAGCGTGGGCCATCCCATCGTCTGAAGGAACCCGAAAAGCGTGAGAATCAGCAGGAAGGCCGTGCCGATTACGCCAGGATGAACAGCCTGCATGAATTCCGAATCGAGGATCGAGTGCTCTGTCGCCCCTGGCGGAGTGAAGGTCGAACTGTAGAGCAGCGCCTCGTTCTTTGCCTGCAACTCCCAGTTGATCTGCGCCGTCGGGAAGACATCCGACGGAATCGCATTGCCCTTCCAGATGAATCCCCAGAAGAACCACGAGAGGAGGAACATCACGGGCAGGATCACGAGGTCGGCCTTGAACAGCGAGCGGAACGACACGCCTGTCAGTTCGTTCACTCGGAACGACTGCGCCTGCGCACCGTAGTTCGCGATTGGAATCGGGGCCAGCCAGACCTCCACGCCCTTCGCACCGGAAAGGATGAAGGCGGTTTCCTTGATGAACGGGATATCCACCGACTGGCCGGAAATGCCGAGCAGGCGGGCGTTCACGTATGAGATAAAGGGGTTGTAGATGAAGATGAATACGAAAAGGAAGATCAGCAGCACGTGCATGGCGGTACCGGTACCGCGGAGCATGAAGTAGCAGAATACGAGTTGGATGACCGAGATTACGACATAGCCGCCGATGGCGAGCCACATCGGCCAGTCCCCACGGCCATTCTTCGGCGTCGCCCAGATGCTTTCGCGCTGTGCCGCCGGATTCGCGGCGCGCTGCGCCTTCATCTCCTTGGTGCGGCGGTGTACGTCGCGCACGGTCTGGAAGATGGAGGCCACCGCGATTGCGAAGGCCGAACCGATGCCGAAGCTCATCCAGAAATCGACGTTGTTCGCGTATGCGGCGTTGACGGCGTTCATGCCGGGCTGCCAGCGCGCAAGCACGCCGAAGTGGTGAAGCGTCGGGTTCACGATAATCGTCGCAATGATGGCGGCGGCGGAACCCATGACCGCCCAGAAGGGCAGGACCATGCCCGTAATCATGAGGCCGAGATCGATCGCGATACCGGTCGGAGCGGCGGGAAGAACCGATTCGGTGAGCGTCGTGGTATCGACGAACGGCTGCGGAATCAGATAGAACGGCTTGTCGAGGAAGAGGCCGCTGATCGCGGGGATGCCGACCTGGAGAAGACCAAAGACGACACCGATCGTGGTGCCGAGCGAGAAGATGCGCCAGCGATCAGACTTCTTCTTCTCGCCGCGTTTCATGGCGAGGAGCGCAGCGGCGCCCTCGGCGGATTCGGAGCCGGCCTTCGCGCCGCGCGCCTCTTCGGCCTCGGCCATAGCCATTGCGCCCTGCGCGGAAATCGGCGCGAGCGGGAACGGCAGTTTCTCGATATCCGAGGTGAGTCGGAAGAAGAAGTAGCCGAGCGTGTAGCGGTTGAGCGTCGAAATCACCATCAATGCGGCGACGATGATGATCGGCACCATCCAGTCGCCATGGAAGAGATTTCTCTCCAGGATGGCCGGGGAATCCGGCGCAGGCGCAAACCATGACGGGAAACAGCCGCGCATGCCGGCGTCGCGCACGGCTTCGCTTGTGACAAAGTAAGCGCGATATACCAGTGTGCCAAAGAGCGCCTGTCCACCCATAATGCCGCCCGCGGCATGGAGTAGGACGATCAGTTGCTGCTTCGACATGCTCTTCAGGGCGCGGCGCGCGACCTCGCCGAAGAGAATCAGCGTGACCCATGTGGCCGCCGCGCCGAGATTGCCGCCGGTCATCAGGCCGAGGTAGATGGCGCCCGGCATCATGATGAAGCCGCAGAATAGAATGCCAATCACCGTTGACCAGCCAAAGCCGTCGAGGAATTCCTTCGGCGGTTCGAGGAGGTTGCGGTACAGTGCGAGTTCGGAGTCGCCGTTTTTCACGCGTGCCATAAAATGCTACTTCCTAGTGGCGGTGGATGTGACAAATGCCGAAATGCGCTCGCGGGCGCGTTCGAAAAGCTCCTGGCGTTCCGGAGGCGTAACGGCGCGCCAATGGAGGAACTGGCGGCGCAGGCAGCCGACAAACGGCTGGTTCAGGCGCATCCATGATTCGCGGCTGCCGGAGAGACGCTCCATTGTGGCCCAGGCGAGATATTCGCCCGTTTCTGGATCGCGGGGGAGATCGATACGGATGCGCTGCGAGACACCAAGGTCGAATGGCTTGAGCCACACGGTTACGTCGAGACACGGCACGGACTCCGGCGCGGCAGGCGCCTTCGATGCCTCTGACTTCTTCTCGGCATTTTCGGCGCGCGTGGGTGCGCGTGGCACCGCTGAAATGACGTCGATTGCCGGCGCGCCGGCGAAGAACGGCCCAGAGCTGCCTTCACCATGGTCGGAGAAGTAGCGGAAGAAGAACTCGATGACGGCCACGCGGTCGCGCTTGTCGAAGGTGAATGGCAGCACCATGCGGAGGCGGTCGCCTTCTGGCTCGGGCATCTTCCAGCCGGACTCCTCGGCGGGCGCGGCGATGTCCATCGCCGAAAGCGCCGGGAAGAGGGTCGAAAGGAAGACCGCCGCCATGATGGCGAGCGAGGCATAGATCGTGTTCAAGGTGGTGAAGGTCATCTTCAGCCCGCCAGTGAAACCGATCGCCGAAAGCAGCATGCCGGTTCCCTGGCTGAGGATGAAGCCGAGCACCGAACCGACAACCGAATAGACGAATGCCTCGGAGAAGAACATCGCGAAGATGTACTTCGGCGCGATGCCGACGGCGTTATAGACGAAGATTTCGTCCTTGCGCTCGTAAACCGATCCGCGCATCGTGTTGAGGACTGTCATTGCCGCGATGACAAGCGGAATGAGAAGGTCAAGGATACCAGCCATGCTGCGCTCGCGGGTGCGCTTGCCGTAGTAGGCGACGCCATCGATGCCGTAGTAGGCGGTCTGACCGGACTGCTCGAGGTAGCGGTCGATGATGTCGCGCGTGGCCTTGTAGCCCATCGCCGCGCCGGAGCGGCGGTTTGCGCCGAGGTCGATCGCGACAGAAATCAGGCGGGTGCGAGCGTTGGAGATGCCTGTGAAAGTCTTGTAGATCGGGGCGATAATGGCGCCGGACGAAGGAAGGCGGGGATCGTCGTCCGCGGCCAGGACATCGTCACCCTCCTTGCGGAGCGTGCGCATGCCGACGACATCGAATGGAAGGAGGTCGCGGCCGTCGAGGTCCCTGAGATCATCGAGCGAGCGGGAATCGTAAACGCCGATGACGCGGACGGTGTCGCCACCGACGCGCACCGAGACGGGATGCTCGGCGACATCGGCCACTGGAATGCCCAGATCCATCAGTATCTCTTCGGGGAAGAGCACGCCAGGAATGGAATCGGTGGCGTCCTCCTTGGCGGGGAACCACTTTTCGCCGGCGACCACGGATATCCTGTCGCGCAATGGCTCGTTCGCGGTGAACTGGAGAATCGTGGTTGCGGAAGCGCGGCGCGACGGGGCGTTGGTTGGTTCGTACACGACCTCGATCTGCGGGTTGTAGCGCATCTGGTCCCAAGTGAAGACACCGACCTGCATGCGGCGCTCGGATACATTGTAGTCTGCGCCATAGCGTGTCTCGAGGGCGAAGAGCTCGCTTTCCTGGATCGGCTTGAAATCCTTGCCACGGATGAGCAAGCCCTGATACGGGGCGCGCCCGATCGCGGTGGCGACGTTGTTCACGTTGTCCTGGACGGACGTGAAGCAGATCATCGCGAAGGTGAGCAGCACAAGCGTGGCGCATGTGAGTCCGGTACGGACGGCGCGGCGGTGCATGTTGTTCAAGCCGAGCGCGAAGGCAGTGCCAAGGACGCCCATCTTGTTGATTTCGGCCGCCGTGACTTGTCCGCGACTGTTGCGCAATTCGTCGATGTTCTCCTGGAACTTGCCGGAGAAGAGGATCGTGATGCCGCCGGAGATGAGCATGATCACGAAACCGAGGAGAATCATCATCGAACTGCGGATCATCGCGAAAGCGGGATGGAGGAGGCGCAGCAGGATGAACACCACCATGAAGATGATCGCCTCGGCGGCGAGCTGGCGGCGGATGTCGGAGAATCCGAAGATCAGCTTTTCGAAGAAGAAGACAAACGGCACGAGAAGGCCGAGGTACCAGAGCACGCCGACGACCGCCTCCCAGATGGATTCGCGGAGGACGGGGTGGTTGAGGATCGCGTAGGTCGCCGCCTCGCGCTCCTGGTTGGCGACAGCCTGGAACGACGGGGAGTTGGTCGCGGTTTCGAGAAGCTCGACGCCCTGGGCGTGGAATTCGATTTCACGCTCGTCCGCCATGCCATGCTTCTTCTGGAGGTCGAGGCGGCGGCCATTGACTGTAAGCATGGCATGGGCGATCTGCGCCGGCATTTCGTGGATGAAGGGGACATCCGCGGCGAGATAGCCCTCTCCCTCGATCTCCTCTTCGAATTTCGCATCGCTGTCGATCTTGAGGCCATCGGGAGGAAGGCCAAGCGCGAAGGCGCGGATTGTCTGGACGAGTTCGTTGTCAACCGATCCGGCCTTGAGCGTAAGGTAGAAGCGGCGGTCCGGTTCGAGGAAGGCGCAGACGGTGTCAGACTGGCCAAAGAAGATGTTCTGCTTGCCGACAGGCGCAAGTCCGTCGCGCGTCAGGTATCCAAAGCCCGTGAAGGCCTTGAGATTCTGGGGGTTCACCATGTCGAGCACGGCGACTGGCGTGGCGCGGAAGACGACGATGTTCACGTTGGAGCGCGACTTGTCCCAGCCGAGGTTGATCGAGCGGTAGATCGACTGTCCGGAATCGCCTTCGTCCTTGATGTACGAGATCAGGCCGTCTTCGCCGTAATACGCGGCTTCGGGCGAATAGCCTCCATTGCCGAAATCAGGGCGTACCGCCGCAGTCGTAAAGGGCAGGCAGTAGCGGCCGTAAACATCCGTGAAGAGGAACGGGTGGACATAGTAGCCCGAATAGGCGTACTGCTCGGTCGAACCCTTGTGGCCATAGATGGCGTTTGCAAGCGGGTAGTTCGGGACAATCGACTTGCCGATGCCCGAGACATAGACGCGCCCGCCGACCGTGCCGACGGCGGTAGGCTTTGCCGGTGGCTCGAAACGGCCGTCGCCATGGGCGAAGGCGAGCGCCTCGCGGCCAAAGAAGCGGAGAGAACCCTCGATCTGCGAGAAGTCGCGCATCCAATCGCACACCGCGGGGGCGCCGATGAGCCGATAGGCATGACGGCGGTCGGTGTTGACGATCGTGGCCGTCGGATAACCGTGCGCATTCCACTGGTTCGCTCCATGTGTGATGCTGCCGGCAAGGCTGTAGATGGCCGAGTTATGGTTGCGGCCGCGGTATGGTTCGAGGACGAGCGCGGTGTCGTCGATGGCTCCCTCGGCTCCGTGGCGGAACTCCGAGGCGAGACGCTGGCGAACGATTGTCGCGACCTCCGCAAAGGCCGGCCCCTGGAGTTCGCTCATGTTCTCGACGTTGTAGCCCATCGTGAAACCGACGGTTTCGCCGGCGCCGGATTGTTCGGGATCGGCGGGTGTGAGCAACGGCGAGACAATCACAACCCTGCCGTACTTCGCCATGTTGGTGTTGATTTCAAGGGCGGTGGCATACTCGGCGTCGCGCGCGGCATGGAACTCCGCAAGCGTTTCGAGACGCGCCGCAAAGCGCGAGGCGATGTCATGCTGGCGCACGAACTCGGCGCGTGTCGAAGCGAGTTTGACGACCGGATAGCCGGCGACGTTCATCGCCTCGTCGTAGAGCGCCTTCGCGGCGGAATATGCCGCGAATGTCGGCGAATTCATGTCCTCGCCGGCGCGGAGGAACTCGATGCGGGCTTTCAGCGTGGACTCCGAAAGCTCCATCACGCGCGTGTTCATCACGTAAGCGAGCTGCTCGCCGAAGAATTCCTTGGTCTTCGAATCAAACTGCTTGACCAGGCTTTCGGCCGCGGCCTTATCGACAAGCGCATCGGGATTCGCGGCGAAAGCGTCGCGAATGGCTTTGACGGTCGCGAGCATTGCCGCATTTTCCTTGCGGGAGGATTCAAGGTCGGCGCGGCGCGTCTCGCCGTGTTCGTACGCGGGACCGAGAATCGACGAAAGCCTGTCGGCGCCGAGCTGGGCCATGAACTGCGAGGCATAGGCGAAGAAATATGCGTCGCGGCGGAGTGTCGCGCGGTTTGCGGCGAGACCCCGGAAAGCCTGGATCGCCTCGGCGATACCGGCGGCGCCAAGGGAACCGTACGCACGGTCGGGCAGCGTACCGCAGGCGTCCGTGCAACAAGCGACGGCGAAAGCCTCGCGGGCGTCGTCGGCGCTAGACGCGGGAGCGCGGATGCAGGCGACGAAAGCGGCCGTCGTGACATTCGTCCAGCAAGTGCGGACGTCGAGGGTGACAGTCTCGCCATCGTGCCCGAGGATTTCGGGCGAAGCCGCGAGGCGGACAAAATTGATCGGCGTGCTGGCGAGTACCGAGGATGTGAGGGTATTCCACGAATTGGTGTCGGTCACGATCAACGCGCGGAAGCCGATCTGGGCGTAGCGATTCCAAGTGGTGCCGTAGGAAGCGGGCGAGTTGTCCTCATCGACAAGCGCGATGCAATCGTCGAAACGCTCGCGGGAAAGCAGCAGTTCGGGTGTCACCTTGACCAGCGTGCCCGTAAGACCGCCTTCCGGCGTGTTCATCGGCTGGAAGTGGTTCGGCAGGAACGGATGGATTTCGACTCCGGGAAGCTCCGCGCCGTCGGCGCCCTTGATGGAGCATGCGAGCGTCCGAGGGGCGGGCATCTGCACGGGGTACTCGACAACCTCGGCGCCAAGATCGGCGAGGGCCTTGCGGATGTAGTCCTCGACTGCGCGATGTCCGGGCTGGCCGGGGAGGCGCGAACCCATCGCGATAATGTCGGAGTGGACTGCGGCGACAGCCGATGGCGCCATGAAGGCGTCCATCGAAGCGCGGTCGTAGCCATCGGACGGCACGACCTGTTCCGGCGGTGCCTTTGGTTCGAAAAACTTCAGGAATGTAACGCCTGTGGCGATTGTGATAACCAGCACTGCGAGTGCGATGCCGGCCGACATCAGGCGCGAGGGTTGCTTGTTCGAAGTCATCATGGCGGTGTCAGGATTCCGTAAACGGTGTCAATTCCAAGATTCTTCATCACGATAGTGTGGAAGCCGAGAAGCAGGTACGCGATTGCCTCGCCGAGGAAGATGCCAACGGCGATCGGGCGCAACTTGTTGCGTACCGCGGCGGCGCCGCCCATCCAGAGGACGAGCGCGCGGATGACCCACGCGACGAGCGCGCTGCCCCAAATGTAGGAGACGAAGCCGGAATACGAGAGGACATAGCCGACAGGGTGGAAGGCGAAGCCCGCGAAAAGCTGGCGGAGCGTCGCGAGGATGATCGACATCAGCGAGGCCGCGCCGAAAGCAATCCACGCGGGATCGAGTCCCTCGGGCTTGGGTGCGCCCGTGCCAAGCATGTCGAGCGTGGCGGCGTTCATGTCTTGGTTGTAGGGGAAGAAGTACCACCACTTCGAATCGAAGGCCCAGCCGTAGCGGAGCGTCTCGCCACCAAGTGAATATGCGTTGGAGAGGAAGACCCAGCCGCCGATCAGCATGCCGCCGACAGCACCGAGAAGCGCCGCCATCCACAAGTGCGAGGGACGCACCCTCCAGCGACGTCCGTACTCGAGGAGTTCCATCTGCGCACCAGGCACGAGGAAGAACACGGTCGGGGCGACCATGAAACTGATGATGAAGAAGAAGAGCATCGACTGCGCGCCAAAGGCCGAAATGCCGCCTAGCAGAAGCAGGAGCGAGGTCATGCTGTAGGGGGTGAAGTAACCCCACGGCGTGCCGCATTCAGTGCGGATGCGAGAACTCACAAGGCTGCACAGCGCCATCAGGCCGAAGAAGATTGCGACACTGCCGACCTGCATCCCCATGCAACGCGCCCAGATCATCGCGCCAATGAACGAGAAGACGAAAAGAAGCAGCGCGCCGCGATACGAAAGCGCTTCGCCTTCGGAAGCCTTCCTGTCGCCCTTGAATGCCGCCTTGATAACCTGCCAGAGATACTTGCGGGCGAAGAAGATCACCACGACCGCATATCCAAGGAACGCGCCCATCGACTGGTAGTCGCCCCATGGATAGTTGGGGTTGGAACTCCAGCCCGCGACTTCGCCGACCCACGCCTGGCTGCGCCAGAAGAGGAAGTAGCCGATTACGAGGCTGATCAGCACGTTAAGTTCCATGAACAGGCACATCGCGAGGAAGATGCCATCGACCTGGAAACGGACGCGCGAGAAGAACGCATGCATTGCCGGATCGGAGAAGTACTCGTCGAAACGGACGCTGATCGCCAGGTTCGGAACCTTTGGGTTCATCGCGGCCCAGGCCTTGAGAAGATCCCAGATGATCACCGCGATGAAACCGATCCACATCAGCTTGTTCGTCCAAAGCGAACCGCCCTCCTCGGGCTCGTCGTCGATCAATGCCACGGGGATTCGGGCGACAGGAAGCTGGAAGCGTTCGTTGTCCATCCACTGACGGCGCATGATGACGTTCACCGCGAAAGCCGCGGCGAGAATAAGGACCACCAGCACGGTCCACACCGTCATCGGCCGCGCCCAGTCCGCCCACGGGATGTAGCCGCCGAGCAGGAACAGCGCGCCCTTGGGCGTCCACATGTTGTCAGGGCGCACGATCAGGCCCGCGCGCGTTTCGACCGGCGCCGCATCGTACTGTGCCTGCGTCACGATGCGCTTGCCGCGATATAGCGTTTCGAAGGAGTTCACGCTCATCACGACAGGATCATGCAGTTCGAGGCGGCCTGGGCCAGTCAGCCCGAACTCAAGCTTGATCGCCCCGTTCGCAGATGGCGAGAACTTAGCGCCATACGACCCCACGCGCACGAAACCCGTGCGATCAACGCAAGTCGTAGTGCATGGTTTTGCAGTGGTAAAGACCTCGGTATATGCTTCGTCGCTCGACCAGGCGCGGCAGAAATAGGAACTGCGGCCGCCAAGCTGGGTCGCGCGCGTCTTTACGCTCACAAGGTATGGTTCGCCTGGAAGGATTTCGCCCTTTGTCGGACGATCGCAGGCGGGAAGCGTGATGAAAATACTGGAGACATCATCATCAGTCTTGTTCTCGAGGACAGGACAGCGCGCCTCTCCGCCCATTTCGACATCCGCCTCGACCCATGACACAGAGCCTGTGGTGGAAAGGCGGGTGTCACCATCGGCAAGCCAGATGTCGCGGATGATGTTGTCGCCATGCGGCCACAGGCTCTCGTTCATCACGTCGAGCTTGGCGAAATCGCCCATACGCGGGTTCGATGAAATCACGCCGACGATACGATGCCAGAAACCTTGCGTCATCAGCGGCACGGCCATCATCATCACGAAAGCGGCGCAAAGCAGTTCCGAACGGGTGAAGATCTTCGTCTTCAGGCACATTTTGCCAATAAGCGCGATCAAGCCGATGAACAGCATCGCCCATACCGCGGGAAGCGCAATCGTGTGCTCGGAGGCGAACGGCACGCCCAGGACAACGTCCCAGTACTGCGTGAGGATGGCCGAGATCAGCAGGCCGAGCAGACATGCCAGGAAGCCTTTGGCGGTAAGACCAGGCTCGTATTGAGGTTTTCGGTTCTGCGACATTCGTAAGGTCCTTTGAGAAGATGACAAACATCGGCTGCGTCAAAGCCGCATCCGAGACACAAAAAAAGACATTTTGGCGAGTATAGCAGACAACGTGTCACTGACGAAATGAAAACTTATGTAAAGGGGGTGTGTCCTCGTTTTTTTCCTATCGTTCGAATTCTAGTTTGACGAGACGCTGGTTCGCGGCATCATAGACCACGGCGCGGTCGGCATAAGCCGCGATTGCGGCAGGGTGGTCGAGTGTTTCGAGGGACGTGCCTGGCTTGTCGGTCGCGCCGAATTGCGCTAGCGGCGCGGATGCGCCTGAAGCGATATCGAAGACAAGCGCGCGCGCACGGTCGGTGTCGGAAACCCACAGCCTGCCGGAATGGGCGTAGATATGGATTGTCTGCCCAAAGCGTTCGTCTGCGCCATCGCCCCAGGCGTTCCAACGCGCGACTTCGGCGAACCCCGTCTCGTTGCGGGCAAGCTCGACAACCGCGCCATCGACCGCCGCGAAGAGGCGATCGCATTCGTTTTCGCCGGCTGCGGGCTTTATGGCAAGGCTCGTGAGGCGATTGACCTGTTCCTTGAAGCCGAGTTCCATCTGGATCGTACCGCCGTTGGCAGGGCGCTGATTGCCATCGATGCGTGTCGCATGGGCGGTACCGTCCGACTCGGCAATGACCATCCAGTTCTGTTTCTTTTCGCGCCAGACGGCAAGTGCCGCGACCTTGCGCGAAAAGGCGAGTGGGCCAGGAAGGCCAGAGGCGGAAAGCTCCTTGTCCATTGTGCCGGTGAAGATCGACGGGCGAGTCGTGTAAACCCAGCAAGGCGCAACGACATTCTCGGTGCCGACAACGCATGGCTGCGCGGCGATTGCGGGCGGCACGCCGTGGCGGACAGGCGTCACCGGCGTATCGTTCCATTCCCAGTTCGCGCTGTTCGTGAAGATACGCCCTTTGGCATCGATCGCCACGCCGGGGCATGTGTCGAGTGCGCCAAAGCGGCGGTCGAATTTCAGGCAGGCTTCATTGGGATCCCAGTCGAGCGTCTGGGCTATGCCACCACCGCCCACCGCGACATAGCGCCCTGATGCGATCATGTCCATGCCCGTGAAATTGTTCACTTCCGGGTTTTCATCGAGGTGACCGAGGAACGATCCGGAATTGCCTCCAAGGACCACTCCAGGCGCAGGTGCGCAATCAAGCCCGTGACGCTTGATCGTACCATGCCATGCCGAACCCCACCACCAGCCATCGAGCAAACGCGCGTTGTCGCCAGGCGAAGGTTTACGCCAGCCTTCGACAGGCGCGCCATTCTCATAGCGGATGAGCCGGCCCGACGAATGCAGGAAAATCGCGGTGCCATCATTTGAAACTTCCACGCCATTCACGCGCTGTCCCTGGGTATCGCCAGCGGGGGTTGTTACGCCTGTCGCGGGGTCGAGCCAAAGAATCGAAGTTCCGTTGACAATCGCGACCGCGCCTTCGGCCGTTGCCGATGGCGACATTCTTTCCGCCTTGACGCCCTTCAAAAGCGTGGCGGCGGTTCCGGGAGCGGCATCGATCGGCAGCGTGCATACTTCGCCCTTTTGCCGGAGCACGAGCAGATTGCCGGCGCGAACGATGATGTCGTCCCTGTCGGCAGAACCGTTGTATTTCGGAAGCGAATAGGTTGCGAGCAGGCGTCCATCCTGTGCGATGCGAAGCAATGTCCCATTCGCGCCGCGGACGAACATTGCGCCGAAATCATCGACCGCCACGCCGGCGCCGGACACGGGCGCGCCGTTTGCGGGGAAGTCACCGGCATAGGTTTTAACAAGTGAATCGCCAGCTTCGCCGGAATTGCCAAGAATACCGGCGCAATGTATTTCGGCGGCGTACAGGGCGCACTGCGTGATCGCGAACGCGACAACTGAAGAAAAGATTTTGCTGTTCATGACTGTCAATAGCCTCACTTGACTTCGAGCGTGCCCCACAGGCGCGGGGAGAGCATGATTTCGCCCGGCACATCATTCACGAGCATCGTCGCCGGATTCGCCCAGTAGTTGCGGAAGAGGTTGATCGTGCCTTCGGTATCGCCGTAGATCACACCGAAATCTGCCTTGAACTTTGCTCCTGCCGCAGGCTTGAAACCAATCGCCGCAAGCGGGATGGAGGCTTCGACAGTGTAGTTGTCGCGATTGCGGGAAACCGAGACTTCGGCATCGCGCACGATCGACACCGAATCGACGCGCTCGCTGCGCCACGGACTCTGGAAGGTAACGGCGTCGTCCGCCGCGCCGCCCTTGAGGCGATGGCGATAAAGGACCACGCGCGTATCGAGACCCTGGGGCGCGATGAGCAGGCGGATGTCGCCAGGCACGGGACCCGAGCGGTTTGCGGCGGCGGTCGCATCGGTGCCAAGCTGGATATCGACGCTGTCGCCCGTCTTGAAGAGCGACTGCCAATCGTCGCCATTGTTGACCCACGGGGAATCGTCTTTCACTGAGTAGCAGAGGTAGAGATTCGCATCGTCGTACGCGGCGCGGACTGACACGGGGAACTGCTTGTTGCGCGACCACGAAAGCGTCGCCGTCTTCGGCCAGTCGTTGTCCTTGCCATCGATTGCGGGCGGCGTTTCGCGGAAGGCGAGCGAAGCCTCGGCCGGCAGGGCGACCTCGGCGGCGCGTGCTGCGGCCGCGCGCTCGGCGGCGGCGACTTGCGCGGCGTTTACGGAGAAAGAGCCGTTCGAGCGCTTCGTCTCGCGAAGTCCGTCGAGACGGAACACGCGGTATTCGATGCCGCCGGCCTGTAGGTAGTAGTTTCCGTCCTTCTCGGAAAGTCCGAAGGTGCCGCCGAAGCATTCGCCGCCGATCATGTAGGCGTCGCGGATCGAACTGACGCGCACATCGTGGAACATCTCGTCGAGGTAGAGGCCATCGGATGTCATCGCGAAGAGACGGCCGTGATTGCCGTTCATGACCATCACGTCGGAAACATCGTCGAGCTTCGCGATGCCCGTAAAGAATAGTACGCCCTGAAGTTCGCCCGGCTTTGGAAGCGGCGCATTGTGCGAGCCGTGCACGCCGGTCCAGCGGTTGGGATAGGTCCAGAGCAGCTTGCCATCGGGCGAGAATGCCATCATGTTCGGATCGGAGTTGTAGATGATGTCGCCAAAACGGTCAACCGTGGTCTCGCACTGACAGTAGGCATTCGCTTCGAGCGGGGTCGCCTCGGCGATTGCATCGGCGAGATACGGATAGCGCGGCACGCCGTTGTCGTAGTAGCCATCGGGCTTGAGCGTCACGACCGAAGCCTTGCCGTTTATCATGGCGCCGATGCGAATCGTGAGGTCGGCCTGGCCATGCCCCCATCCTGATCCTGCAAGGTTCTGGATGGTCGTGGCAAATTCGATTTCCCCGGACTGCATCTCGCCATCGCCATTGCGGTCAACCCAGAGCATCCCGAAGCCGTGGTTTGGCTTGCGCGGGCTGCCGCGCTCAACGGGTCCATTCGCAGGATAGTCGCGTTCGAAGGCATCGAGGAATGCCTGGGGCGGATTCCATCCGCAGTAGTACGCGAACTGATGGGCGGAGGAGATGCAGGCGAACGGCTTCATGGTTCCATCGGGCATGAGCTCGTGGAAATAGTTCGCCTTGCCGAAGGAAATGATGAAGGTGCGTCCATCCTGGCGCCAGAAGGAGTAGTGAGAACCTGTCTTGCCGCCGAGGACGGAGCGTGGCGTCGCCTTGCCTGTCTCGAAATCGACGTCGAAGAGTGTTCCCTGGGCGATCCAGCGCTCGTGGTCGAGCGGATCGAAGCTGCCACCGGGAGCGCCATACGCGGTCGGGCCGAAGAACGACTGCGAAACCTTGCCTGTTTCGGGATCGAAGATCGCAAGGCGCTTGGGCGTCCAACGTCCCTCTGTGATCCAGAGGCGTCCGTCCGGCGCAAAGGCGAGGCCGCGCGGATTGATAAGGCGTTCTGGATCGTAGTCGCCCTTGTATTCGCCACCGGGCTGGGTGCCGATTGTCTTGAGAACACGCGGTTTCGCGGCGCGCTTCGCGTTGTCGTCAACAAGAAGCACGCGCACGCATTCGTTCTTCGAATCGGAGAGGAAGATGCGGCCATCGGGCGCCGCGGCGATGCCGGAGACATGTCCCGCCCCCGACGCGATGATCGTATCCGTCGCGCCAGTCGCAATGTTGATGCGCAGCAGCCTGTCGTTTGAAATGGCGAGAAGAAAAGCGCCATCGGGCGTTGCCGCGATTGTGCCTGGCGCCGCAAGCGGGATGCGGCCGACTTCCTGGCCGTTTGCGGGATCAAGCACGAGAATCGCGGAATCGTACCAGCTCGCGAGATATAGCTTGCCGCCCGCGTATGCGAGGCCGCAGAGGTCGAGGTGACCGCTCACGGGGTCTGGGGTCGGGAAAGAAACGCCCTCGCGCTTTTCTTCCTTCGCCTCCGCATCCTGCGCCGCGGCGCCGGGTCCGACAGTGTACTTCACGACAGGTAGAATCCGCTGCTTCCCCCAATCGGAGAAGTCGAGGCGCTTAAGGTCGATGCGGACAAGGCCAACCTGCTGCTCCGCCTTCCAGTCGGGCTTGGAGCGATCGATCTTCTGTCCCCACGACGTACCATCGTATGCGCCATAGAGGAAGCCATCTCCGGCTGCGAGGGCGATAGTCGCAAGGCCATGGCCATGCGGTGCGACCCATGCGCCGACAGTCGTGCCATCGGGACGGAGCGCGACCATCTCCTTGCCGCCTTCGGAAACGGGAGTGCCAACGAAGACGAGTTCGCCGTCAGTCGTCGCGGCGCAAAGCGTCCCATGGTTCGAGCCAGGCCCATTGCAGAACGAGAAAAGGTGCTTCGGCGAAATGCCAGGGTGCGAAATCGCGCGCCACGAATAATTGCCGGGAGGAACGGGACGCCCATTTTCGTCAAGCCCATCCCAGACGATTTCATGCCTGCCCTTGGCGAAATCGGCACCTGAAACCAGATTGCGGATGCGCTTGCCAGCCTCATCCTCGACAACGATCGTGGCCTTGCCGTCCATCGGCTGCGCGAAGTCGAACGAAATGCGGGCCTTGCGGTCGGCGACGATGCGGGCATGCTCGTCGAGATCGAGCGGAAGCCAGAACTCGCTTGCGGGGAGATCGGCGTGGGGCGCGCGGCCATCGGTGCAGAAGAAGCGTTCCCTCTGGAAGAAACCGCCGTTGCCATCAGGCCAGCTTACGCGGAGCGCCAGGCGAAGTTTCTTCCAATCGGCATCGGAATTGACGAGCGCGCCAGACTGGAAAACCATCGCCGCGACTTTGCCATCGACTTCCATCTTCATCTCGTGCGCGGCGGCGGCGACGACCTCGACATGCGGCGCGACAGTCGAAGAGCCATACGCGCCCACGCGGACTTCGAGCGAAAGACCTGCTTCGGTCCTTTCGACCGCATAGCGGACGTCCGGCGCCTCGGCGCCTGTCAACCCGATGAAGTCGCCATCGGTAAACGCAAATGCGAAAAGCGGCAGAGCCGCCATCGCGACAAGCAATTGTTTCGTCTTCATGGTGTTAAACATAGCAAAGTACATGCCAATGCATCACGCGCCCCACACCCGCCGCAGCGGTTTTGCGCTTAAAGGGAGAAGCCTATTTAAGATGACATTGAACTTGAGATTCCTTGCAATTCAAGCCCAGTTTGTTAATGTTTGAACATGTCTGGAAACCTGTCTGGTTTGTCACGTTAACCATTTTGATCCATGACACAAATTACAGCGCATTTTTTCTCTTCCATTGCCTGCATCTTCGCCATTGCCTCCGTCAATGCCGACACATTCATCGTGCGTTGCCCGGAGGAGGCGGAAAATAGTCATGGCCTGGTACGCGTGTGGCCGTGGAGCGTGGAGTCGAATGCGGCGGAGGTGAATGTCGCCACGTCATCCGGCGAGGCGGTCAAATCATGGATCGTCGATTCCGCCGCGCGGTCGCCACTCGACATCCTCTTCGAATGTCCTGACCCGACGGCGGATTATGTCGTTGAGGTGACGCAGGCCGGGAAAAACGGCGCGCCGTTTTTCCCGTCTGATTTGCCGTGCGGTCTTTTCCTTGAAACGCGCAAGTTCCCCGCGGATTTGACGGCTGTCGATACTTTCGACCAGGCGCGTGCGGCATGGGACCAGGGTACGAAGCGTTTCGGACGTTCGCTTTCCGATTGCATATTCACCGGCATTCATCCGCATGGAAGCAACGAGGCTCTTCTTGCGCGTTTCAGCGGGATGATTTCAATCGGGAAACCGGGACGCTATGGTTTCGCCGTGCTTACCGACGATGCGTCATTCCTCCAAGTGGATGGACAGCCTGTGGCAGAGTGGCCGGGTTGGCACGGCAATGACGGAAGCGGAATCCATGGCGAGCACTGCGGCTTCATCGAACTCGCCGAAGGGCCGCATCGCCTGGAACTGCTGAACTGCCAGAACGATGGCGGGTTCAATGTGGTCGCTGCATGGCAACCGCCGGATGCCAAGAATTTCGCGATTATCCCGACTGAGGCGTTCCCAGGGCCGGCACGCTATGAGGTAGCGGATGCTGCGGGGGCGGGTGCCGAGGCCGCCTTTGCGTGGGAGATGCAGGAGCATGCGATCGCCCAGGGCCATTCGCTTGTGGGTGTGCGCTTCCGTGCCTTGTGGAACGGCGATGGGTCGGAAGGTGCGAAGTATCACTGGCGTTTCGAGGATGGCGGCATCGCCGAAGGACGAGAAGTCACGCATGTCTTTTCATCGCTCGGAAAGCAGCAGGTACGTCTCGAGGTCGCGGCAGGACGCGAGATCGCAAACACGCGCTTGATCGATGTGCATCCGAATTGGACGCAGCGCCACGAGGGGCCGGACGATGTGTATGCGAGACTGCGCGATTCAATCCGTCAGTCCGGCATGGCGATGCTTTCGCCGCATGCGCTTTCGCGGCTTGTCGAACTTGCCCTTGTCACGGGCGACGACCAGTGGATGTGCGAGATTGCGCCGATTTGCCATGGGCGAATCGCGGAGTTTCCACTGGCGGAGGCGAATGTGCTTTTCCAGCTTGGCTTGTTCGTGCAAAAGCCATGCATGCGCGACTATGCGATGGTGCCAGACTTCTGGCACGCGATTCTCGCTATGGATCCTGCGCCAGACGCCGCGCTGCTTGCGCTGGTACGCCTCCACTTCGCGAGTTTCACGATCCATTCTGGCGGGTCGCTCGATGAGGCGGAGCGCTTGCTTGCTTCGATTGCCGATAGTGAATTGTCCGAGAGCGATGCGCGGTTGAAGCTCATTTTCAATGCGGACATACGCGCGATGCGTGGCGATCGCGAGGCGGCGAAGGTGCTGTATCGCCAGGCGGGCGGAGTTGTGGATGCCGATGACACCGCGTATCAGGTGCGGCGTCTGGCGAGGCTGGAGAATGCGCGCGTCTATCTGCGCAACCGCGATTTCGATGCGGCCGAAAAGGTCGCGCGCGAAATCGAATGGGAGCGTCCGCTCGAACGCATGGGGCTTGAGACGGGATTGGTGTTCATCGCGGCCTTGCGTGGCAGGGGAGAGATGCCGTTCGCGATTGCCTGCTGCAGGCGGCTGCTAGTTGCGGTGCCAGACGATCCAAGGCGTCCGGAACTGCTTTTCGCCGCTGCTAATCTCTTCGGGGAACAAGGACTTCCAGACGATGCGAAGAAGTGCCTCGACGAACTCTTCCGCGATTATCCCTACAGCGAGCAGGCGGCACTTGCACGGTAACTTTATTTCCTCAACTCCGTACGGCGGATCTTGCCGCTGATGGTCTTGGGAAGAGCGTCCATGAATTCCACGACGCGCGGGTACTTGTATGGCGCGGTATGGTGTTTCACATAGTCCTGGATTTCCTTCTTCAGGGCATCGGAGGGTTCGCGTCCCTTGAGTACGATCGAGGCCTTGACGACCTGTCCGCGCACTTCGTCCGGCACGCCGGTAACCGCGCATTCGAGGATATACGGAAGCTCCATCAAAACGCTTTCGATTTCGAATGGCCCGATGCGGTAGCCCGACGACTTGATCACGTCGTCGATGCGGCCGACGAACCAGTAGTAGCCGTCCTCGTCGCGCCATGCGGTATCGCCGGTATGATAGAGGCCGCCTTCCCATGCCTGCGAACAGACGTTGCCGTTTTCATCGCAGTATCCCTGGAAGAGGCCGCACACTGTTTCGGGCGAGCCGCGCACTATGATCTCGCCGACTTCGCCGGGCTTGACAGGTTTGCCATCATGGTCCACAAGGTCCACGTCGTATGCCGGCGAGGGTCTGCCCATCGAACCAATGCGCGGTTCGACACCGGCGAAGTTTCCGAGGAGAAGCGTTGATTCGGTTTGGCCGAACGCCTCCTGGATCTGGAGACCCGTCGCACGCTTGAACTGCTGGAAGACTTCGGGGTTGAGCGCCTCGCCGGCAGTCGATGCATGGCGGATCGACGAGAGGTCGAACTTAGAAAGGTCTTCCTTTATGAAGAAGCGGTAGATCGTGGGCGGCGCGCAGAATGATGTGATGCGGTTCGCCTGCATCACGGAGAGCAAGTCCTGCGCATTGAACTTGTCGAAGTCGTAGGTGAGCACCGCGGCTTCGGAGAGCCACTGCCCGTAGAGCTTGCCCCACAGCGCCTTGCCCCAGCCGGTATCGGCGACGGTAAGGTGGAGGCCATCGGGATCGACCTGGTGCCACCAGCGCGCGGTGATGATATGGCCGAGCGAGTAGGTGTGGTTGTGGGCGACGATCTTCGGGTAGCCGGTAGTGCCCGAGCTAAAGAACATCAGCATCGTGTCGGAAGCGTGGAGTCCGGCGGGACGCTCGAAGGTGTCGGGGAAATCGCGCGATTCGGCATCGTACGGGCGCCAGCCCGGACGCGATCCGCCGACGATCACGCGAGCCTTGATTGTCGGGCAGGACGGAATCGCCTCGTCCACATGGTCCGGTATGCCATCGACATCCGCGCATATCACGGCCTTTACGCGGGCGCGTTGGAAGCGGTATGTGTAGTCGTGCGCCATGAGCAGGTGCGAAGCGGGGATCGCGACGGCGCCGAGACGGTGCAGGGCGTTGATGATCGGCCAGAATGCATGGTGGCGGCGAAGCACGAGCATGACGCGGTCGCCGCGTCCAATGCCTAGCGACGCGAGGTAATTCGCGGCGCGCCGCGATTCGGCGGCAATGTCGTGGAAGGTGAAATCGTGTCGGATGTGGGCGTGGTCCACCCATGCCATCGCGAGTCGGTCTGGCGACTTGCGCTCGAGTTCATCGAGTACGTCGTAGGCGAAGTTGTAGTCCTCCGGCACGTGGAAGTCGATCTTCGCGAGGGAACCGTTTTCATCGAGCGTTTCGGTGATGAATCGCTTGCACACGAGATCGCGTGCAAACCACGGGAGGGCGGCGGTGGTGGAATGGGCGGCGGGCGCGACTGGAACCGGCGAAGCGGCGTCTGGGGAGGCGGCGGGGTCGCGCGTGACGATCGCGAGGAACGTGCAGGGCTCGCCGCCGATCGCGACCATGCCGTGAGGACGGCCCGAATCGTAGAATACGCTGTCGCCCGGGCCGAGCACTTCGATCTTGCCGTCGAGCTGCACCTTGAGGTGTCCGCGGAAGACATAGTCGAACTCCTGTCCGACGTGTGTCGAAAGCGATATCGGCGCATCTTCGTCGGCGACGGGCGCGGCGGTCACCATGAACGGCTCGGTGAGACGGCCCTTGAACTTCGGCGCAAGATGGAGGTAGCCGAAACCTTCGCGGCGCTTGATCGGCATGCCGCCGCCGTCGCGGGTGAGGTCATAGATGCCGAGGCGGGGCTGTTCGCCTGTCACGAGCGCGCCGATATCGATGCCGAAACGGGTGGCGCAATGGAAGAGGAAGGTGAACGAGAAATCGACAAGGCCATCCTCATGGCGTATGTAGTCGGCTTCGGAGACGCCTGCGACGGCGGCCATTTCCGCCGTGGTAAGGCCAAGCGCGTTGCGGCTCGCGCGGATGCGACGGCCAATCTGCTGCAGTGGGGTTTCGTTCATTTGCTATCGCTCGAGAGTTGAGATGAGATGTTCGGCATCGCGCTTTGTCATCTGGTAGTAGCACCCGAAGAGGAACTGGTCGATGCGCTTGCCGAATTCGCGGCGGAGGGTGAGGATTTCATCGTCGGAATAGACGCCGATCATGACCTTCTTGCCGGCATCGACGATCTTGTGGAGGAGCGGCCACCAGCACTTGTCGGTCGAAGGAGCGGCGCCAGAGCCAGCGATCCATTGGATCATGTCGAGGCGTGGAAGGGAGAGGAGGTGGTCCACATGGCAGATTGCGCCGGGCCCATCGAGATGGTAGAGGCAGTGGTCAACGCGCTCGGTCATCTCGCGCAGTTCCGGCAGCATGAACTCGGCATACATGTCCGGGCTGATCATCGCGGAGAAGTCGCATTGGAATTTTGCGACGCGGCCAGGGGCCCAGCACCAGAAGACGGATCCGCCAGTTTCGTCCTTCATGACTTCGTAGAAGCGGTCGTAGCACTCGAAGTAGATCGAGGTGATCTGCTTGAGGCAGGCGTGGACCCAATCGGGGCGCTCGATGAGATCGAAGAGAAGCGGCTCGGTTCCGCGCATTGCGGCAAGTGTATCTAGACCTTCGATGAAATCGGGGAATTGCAGAAGCCAGCGTCCGCGCCCGTGTGGAACGAGCGCATTGACCAGACGCATGTTGAAATCCCAGTAGAAATTAGAAGGGTCGAAGCGGAATTTTGGAACGGCGGGTTCAGGTTCGTTTATGAACGGTTCGAACCAGACAGTGCCTGGCATCTCGACGCCGCGGCAGCCGAGGTAGAGCGCGAGGCAGTTGGGACCGAGGTCGGGGTTGACAACCGGCACGCCTTCGGCGAGAAACTCGCGGCCGACGAAAGCGCAGCGACCGATGTTCACGCGATAGTCGAAATTAGAAGTCGAATAGTCGGTGACCCAGCCATCCGGCATTGGCATTGCGGGAGGAAGGTCTGGGTCGTCGATAGGAGCCTCCGCCGGCACGGAAATCTGCAATGCGGGACGGCCGAGGCTTTCGCCCCGCCACCATGCGGAAAGACGCTCGCGGACGGCGTCCATGTCCTGTCTATAGATCAATCCTGCCATGTCGTATCCTTGTAAATGGATGGATTGAAAATGATAAGCCGAAGCGCGAGGCAAGACAAGGTAGTTTCGCTGTACCGTGTATTGCCGCATCGTTTGGTGGCAGAATTGTATTGCAATCTTTCATGGGGAAACGAGGTCGTTTCCCTCTTTCCAATCGAGGTGGGACACACCCCGATTCCTCCATCCAAGAAAGCAACGGGGTCACACCCTGAAAATGTGATGAGTAATAGGGGGACAGACCCCGATTCTTACCACAATTGACTAACTGTCGATTGAGAACGTGGCTTTGACAGTCTTGCCCATGCCGATTTCGGGCTGGCAGCCGCCGGCGAAAAGCGTGCAGGTGCCAGTCGGGATGAACGGCGTGCCGTCATCGTTGAACAGGCGCATTTCCTTCGCGCGGATGTTGAGCGTTACGCTCTTTGTCTCGCCAACGCGAAGGTGGATGCGCTTGAAGGCGACAAGCGTGCGGAGCGGCGCGGGGACAGACGGATTCTCATGGCGGAGGTAGATTTGGACTACTTCGTCGCCAGCGAGCTTGCCGGTGTTCTTCACATCGACAGTCACCTTTAGCGCCTGTCCGGCCTTGATCTTCTTCGCGGCGGGCTTGAGCGTGCCGTAGCGGAAGGTCGTGTAGCTGAGGCCGTCGCCGAAGGCGTAGCGCGGGGCCTTCGTCGAAAAGCGGTAGGTACGGCCCTTCATCGAGTAGTCCTCGAACGGCGGGACATCATCGAGCGAGCGCGGCACCGTCACGGGCAGGCGGCCCGCGGGATTGTTTTCGCCAAAGAGCGTCTCGGCGAGCGCGCGGCCGCCAGCTTCGCCTGGATACCACGTCATCAGGATCGCGGGGATGTTCTTCGAAGCCCATTCGAGTTCGACCGCGCTGCCGCTGGTGACAACAGCGATCACAGGCTTGCCGATCGCGGCCAGGCGCTGGAGGAGTTCGAGCTGGTGGCCCGGCAGGCCGATTTCCTTGCGGTCGCCGTCACCGGCATCGCCCTCTTCGCCTTCGAGCGAAGGACGCCAGCCGACCATCGCGATAATCACGTCGGGCTGGGCGCTTGTCATGTGGAAATCATTCGGGTCGGCGGAAGGAACGCTCCACACCGAGAAGTTGCCGCCAACGACGTCGCATCCCTTCTGGTAATAGACCTGCACGCCCGGATCGAGGTAGTCCACGAGACCGGCCATGAAGGTTGACATGTTCGGACTGTGGCCGAAGTAGTTTCCGTAGAGCGCTTCGGGATCGTAGGCTTCGGGTCCGATAACCATCACGCTGCGAATCTTCTTCGGGTCGAGCGGGAGGAGATTGCCCTCGTTCTTGAGGAGAGTCATCGACTCGCGCGCGGCCTTGAGCGCAAGCCTGCGGTGTTTCTCGCAGTTTACGACGGAAGTCGGAATCTTCGCGTACGGGACCTTCTCCGGCGGATCGAACATGCCAAGGCGGAAGCGGGTCGTGAGCGCATGGCGGAGCGCCTTGTCGATATCAGCCTCGGTAACGAGTCCTTGCTCGACAGCCTCCGGCAGTGCGCGGTATGCGCCGCCCACGCCGACATCAACGCCGGCCTTGAGCGCCATCGCGGCGGCTTCGGCCATCGTCTTCGCGAGCTTGTGCCCAGAGAAGATGTCATCGACTGCGCCGGCATCGGACACGACATGCCCCTTGTGGCCCCATTCGCCCCAGAGGTACTTGCCGAGAAGGACGGAAGAAGCGGAGCATGCCTCGCCATTGGTGCGGTTGTAGGCGGTCATGAACGATTCGACATGCGCTTCTGTCGCCGCGGCTTCGAATTGCGGGAGATAGCTTTCCGCCATGTCGCGTGGCGAAACAACGGCGTCGAACTGGTGGCGGATCTTTTCGGGGCCGCTGTGGACTGCGAAATGCTTTGCGCAGGCTGACACCTTGAGATACTTGGGGTCGTTGCCCTGGAGTCCCTTGATGTAGTTCACGCCCATGCGCGAGGTGAGGAACGGATCTTCGCCGTATGTTTCCTGTCCGCGGCCCCAGCGCGGGTCGCGGAAGAGGTTGATGTTCGGCGTCCAGAAGGTGAGGCCGAAGTACATCGCGTGGAAACCGCGGCGCAGTGCGGAGTGGTGCTTCGCGCGCGCTTCGTCGGAAACCGCCGTTCCGATATCATGCATCAAGGTGTCGTCGAAAGTGGCGCCAAGTCCGATCGCCTGCGGGAAGACCGTGGCTTTGCCGGCGCGTCCGACGCCGTGGAGGCATTCGTTCCACCAGTTGTAGAAGGGGATGCCGAGACGCGGAATGGCGTCGGATTCATGGCGGATCTGCGAAATCTTCTCTTCGATCGACATCGCGGCAATCAGCAGATCAACGCGCTTCTCGATCGGGAGTGACGTGTCGAGCCATGCCTGCTTCTTTGCTGCTGGCTTCTTTGCTACAGGCTTTTTGGTTGCCATCTGTGTAATCCTTTCGTGGAGTGAGAGGGGAACGATGTGAAAGAGACTCAACGGGAACGTAGGAACAAATCAACGACAGCGTTGGCAATGATAGGTCGAGAGCGCGCGCATGACAAGGCATAGTTGTTCCTTGCAGTGAAAATGCGTTGAGCCGTCATGGCTATTTCGCCATGAAATTCAGAAGGATCGACATTGCGTTGAAGGTAGCGTGCATGATGATTGGAACTGCAATTCGACCTGTCGCGATGTAGCCGAGCGCAAAGCAGGCGCCCACGCACGATAGCGGCAGGAACGCCGCGAGATTGGCATGGATCGCGCCGAAGAATATCGACGAAAGTGCGACCGCCGTGACAAGTCCGCGCTTTTTCGAAAGTACCGTGAGTACAACTCCACGGAATGCGAATTCTTCCATGATCGGGGAAAGCACGAGCGTCGAAAAAATCAGGAAGCCTTTTCGCCATGTCGCAGGGCCTGGTTCAACCAGCATTTTCAGCGATTGCTGTTGAATCGGTTCACCGCCGAACATGTGCGAGATGGCGAGAATCGCGAGGCCGATGAGAACAATCGGAGGCAGCATTGCGAGTCCATAGCGTAAGCCGGCGGCGACATCGCGCCTATTCGCGTTGAGCGGGCCAAACGCATCGCGCGGGTTGTTCCCGCGTGCAATGACCGGCAGCGATACGGCAAGCGCAAGCGATAGCGGTACCATCAGGAAACTGGCGATGAATGCCGACGCTGGCATCTCGTCCATTTTCTCCGCGGCTTCGCCGCCGAAGACTGTCGATAGCGCAAAAAAGAGCGCAAGCAGAAGCGGGTACAGCGCGTCGATCTCGACAATGCGGCGCGAGCGGATTGCCTCGAACGCCTTGCGCCATTCGCTTTCGTCAAGCGGCTTGCGCACCGTGAGCCAAAGGCATCCGAGCGAAGCAATTGGCAAAACCACGAAGAGACAGTTTTTGATGATGTCCATGGTGGAGACAATTAGGTAAAAGGTAAGAGGTAAGAGATGGGAGGTGGGAGGCAGAGGGTAAGAGGTTATGGCATGATTCTCATGCCAGTCAAGTACCGTTGGTTTTGACGAAATTATGATTCACGAAATCGGGGTGTGTCCCCGTTGTTCAAGAGTGCGAAATGTCAATTTTTTGTGGAATTGCCAGCGAAATAGAACGAAAATACACCTATCGCTGAAGTTTATCTGTCAAAAGGACTACGGAATGAATGTCAAGACTCTGACCGTGGGAGCATTCGAGGAAAACTGTCTCATTGTCTGGAATGACCCGGCAAAGGCGCTGGTGGTCGATCCTGGCGACGAGGCGAAACGGATTCTCGAAACGCTTTCGAAACTCGGCCTCACGCTTTCGGCAATCCTGCTCACGCATGGCCACATCGACCATATCTCGGCGCTTGGCGAAATTCTCGCCGTGACTCCGGAACTGCCTGTCTATCTCCATCCAGAAGACGCGAAATGGGCGTTTACCGACGAGAACATCATTCCGCCCTACCCCGCGATCCGCAATGCGCCGGCGAATCTCAAGGCCATCGCGGAAGGCGACCGCATCGCAATCGGCAGAATCGACATCGCAGTGCTGCACACGCCTGGGCACACGCCCGGATCCGTCTGCTACCACATCGAAGCAGAAAAACTGCTCATCTCCGGCGATACGCTTTTCGCCGGATCCATCGGCCGCACCGACCTAAACGGCGGCAGCATGCGGGTGTTGATCCAATCGCTCGGGCGCCTGTGCGGACTTCCCGCCGAAACGAATGTCATCCCAGGCCACGGACCCTCAACCACAATGGCAAACGAATTGGCGCACAATCCGTTCCTCGAATAAGCCAAGGGAGGGAGGCGCGCATCTCTACCGCACGGAGACAAAGGTTTGGTCGCTGTCGAGCGGTTTGCGGAAGCAGATATGTTCGACGCACTGGTGGAAATTTTCAGCGCCCCGAAGGATTTCGATATCGATTCGCTGAAAGTAGATCGGGACTTCGGGACGCTCGATGCGCGGAAGACGGACGGCGTCTTTTTCGGTCGTGATGACGGCATCTGCGCCCAACTCCACGGCATGGTGAATCACCTCTATGATCTCCTCGCGCGTGTAGCGGTGGTGATCGACGAAGCGTTCGCAGGCAAGGACCGTTGCGCCGAGGGAGCGCAGTGAAGACTCGAATCCGCCGGGCGACGCAATGCCAGAAAGTGCCGTCACCTTCATGCCGCGAAGCGCGGAAAGCGGTTTTTCCTCGCGGGTGAAGGCATCGCGGAGAAGGCGGGGCTTATGGCAGCATTCGGTGATTTCGGCCCTCGTGTTGTATCTCCTGATGCGTGCGCGAAGGGCGTCGGTCGAGGAACCGTCGCACTTGGTGATAAAGAGGAAGTCGGCGCGCTTCAGGTTTTCCATCGGCTCGCGGAGGACGCCGCGGGGAAGCATGTTGCCGTTGCTGAAGGGATTCGTGCGATCGACGAGCACGACATCGCACTGGTGCTGCAGCTTCTGGTATTGGAAGCCGTCATCGAGGATCAACGTATCGCAATGGAAGTGCTTCACGGCATAGCGGCCGCTCTTGACGCGATCCTTATCGACTAGCACGATAACGCCGGGCAGGTTGCAGGCGAGCATGTATGGTTCGTCGCCGCTCATGGCGCTGTCGAGCAGGATGTCGCGTCCGTCGCTCACGATGCGGGGCGGGGAGAGGGGCTGCCCGATGCGGCGCCACCACGGCAGTTCCTTCTTGCGGTAGCCACGGCTGAGGATGGCGACCTTGCGCCCCGCGGCGGTCAGTTCGCGGGCGAAGATTTCGACCACGGGCGTCTTGCCTGTTCCGCCGGCCGTTATATTTCCGACGCTTATCACCTGGCAGCCGAGAGGGAAGCGCTTCAGTATGCCAAGCTCGTAGAATGCCATGCGCGTCTGGACGATGGCCCTGAAAACGTGGGAGAACTGCTTCAGGACGCCAAGCAGCAGGGCGATATTCCACGGATGCCCCTGATCTGCGCCCTCATGCTGGATGAGACGCACCAGGAACTTCTCGACGGAGTCCAAGCGTGATGGTGTCTGCTTTGGCATTGCGCAAGGATAGCAAAACCATCATGCCGCTTCAAGGACGCCACAGGGAATCGGCAGGGATTTACTGCGGCAACTCGACGGACTGCCCAAGGGCGAGTTCCCTGATGGAGCCATCGGGCATCTGGACTTTCGCGCTTTCTTTTGTGGCGGAGATTATCTTCACGCCGTGCGCGGAACCGCCCTCGGCGGCGAATGTTCCGCCCTTGACGAGGTTATGCTCAAAGTACGGCGAGAAACGCCCGTCGGGGCGCTGCATGAACCCGCAATAGGTTAGACGCGGCTTTGGCTGCACGCCGGGATCCTTCGGCGCGCGCGGGTCGTCCCATCCATCGCCGCCGCCTTGATTCTGGTTGTGTCCGCCCCAGCCGCCGCCCTGGCCATGGTGCCGCTCCTCGCGCTGGCGTTCATCGCGCTGGCGCTGGCGTTCGCGCCACTCCTCGCGGGTAAGAGGACGCGCCGTATCCTCCTTGCCACCAAGTCCGGCGAGGACAAGCGCCTCGAAGGTCGGGAGGAATGGATTGACAGGAATGACGAGCGTGTCGGCTGAAAGCTGGTTGGTGACATACGGCAGTATGCCCAGCCCCTCGACAGGATCGAAAGTGGGCGGCGTCTTCGGGCGCGCTAGTTCCTCTTCCTCCGCGCGGGCCTCGGCGCGTTCGGTCCTGAAGCGGTCGAACTCCTGCCAGCCAAGCCAGCCGCAGACCGCGATAAAGCACGGAAGGGCCACGAGAAGCGGCGCCTTCGCGTCCGAATGGAGAAGCCATTTCCAGAGACTATTCATGGCGGTTACTCAAAGAGAAGCGCGCTGAGCGTGGCCTTCACGCGCATTGGGTCGTTGGGAAGGGTTCCGGACTCGATGCGGAGGTCGCGGAAGACGTAAACCTGCCCCTCCTCGAAGATGGCCTGGAAAAGAACGAAGAGATTGTCGAATTCGATGTCGAAATCGGCTTTCACCGGATACTCTTCGAAAACGACCTTCTTGTCCTTGCCCGTATGGCGCATCGGTGGAAGCGGATCAAGCTTTCGCAGACGCTGGATGCGGCGGTCGAGCGTGAGGTCCGCAAGACGCTCCACGGCCCGCAGCTGCAGCATTCGGACACGCACTTCGTTGTCATCGGGGCCGAGAGCGTCGGCAAGCCCGATATCCTGCGGCACAAGCTGCACGCCGAGTTTCTCGGACTTCTGGATCAGGCGGTCGCGGGCATTGAAGAGCTCGACCTTGTAGTCGATTCGGCCGAATTCGGCGGCATCGGCGCGCGCCATCCACGATGGGAAGGTGGAGAGGCGGGCCGCCGTTTCATTCCATTCTCCGGCCAGCGCAAGCCCGCCCTGCGTCTCGTGCGCGGCGGCGGCGCGGAGGTCGTCCATCGAATAGTTCGCGTATGGCGACTTCTCGAGCTTGTGTTCAAGCTCTCGGATTTCGGCACGCTTCTGCTGCATCGGCCGGAGCAAGCCAAACCAAATGCCGAGGAGGACGCCGATTGCGGCGACGATAATCAGCAGGACCTGCTGCTGTTCCGTAAGTCTGAAGGACGATGTTCTCATGGGCGCTTGAGCTCCAGTCGCAGCACGAAGCGGCGCATGTCGCGGACGTCGAGTTCGACATTGTCGTCCTCGACATCCGGAAGTGTCGGCGGAAGCACGCGGTCGTCGCTCAGCAGGTCAACCGACGCGACATCCGGAGAAGTGCGCAAGCGGGAAATCATGTCGCGCACTGTCGAGAGCGAAACGTCAGGCGTATAGCCTTCGACGATGTACACGTCGAACCTGGCGCCGACATCCGCCTCGACAATGGCAAATTCATTCGATGGCCCAGGCTGTTCGACGGGCGCGGGCCTGATACCTCCTCGGAAACCCGGAAGGAAAAGCAATGGACGTTCCTTGTCCTTATTCCCCTTCGTATTCTTGGTGGAAGGTTTGCCCTTCTTCGCATCGATTGACTTTCCATCGGGATCGCGATACATGTGTTCTTCGCAGATCATCGAGATCCAGTCTTCCGGTCCGCCAAGGGAGTTCGACGCCAGGGAAAGCGCGAGACGCATGCGCGGGCCGTTTTCGAGAAGACGCATGAGCGGCCCGACGCGCGTGCGGAGCGCGGCGTTTTGGTCCTTGATCTGCTGGATCTGCTTGTCGAGCTTCTCGAATTTCTTCAGGCGGTCGGATTCCTTGTCCTTGCGCGCGGTCTCAAGGTTCACCGCATGCACCACGCTGAAGGCGAAGATGCCAAGGGTGAGCGCGCCAAGCGCGGCGGCTGCGATCCAGTATGGCTTCTTCTCGCGGAAGATGACTTCCTCGCGCATGCTCGCGGGGAGGAGCGAGAGATTCGCCTCGCCCGCTTCGTATGCGGAGATCGCAAGGCCGATGGCGACATCGAAAGTGCCAAGCGCGGGGACGCCCTTTGCCCCCATCGCGGAGAACATCGAATCCGCGCCGCCAGTGGAAACGGCGCCAGGCAGGGAAGAGGCGGGAATCACGGGAATCTCGAATTTCGCCCGAATCGCCTCCATGAGGCCGCGCAACTGCGCCCCTCCACCCGAAAGGACAATCTGCCCGATCGCAAACGACGGATCGCGGAAGGAACCGCGATATACGCCGACACTCGACGCAATCTGCGATACGAGACGGTCGGCAAGCGGCTTCAAAATCGCGCCGTATGGGGAATCGGCCTCAAGCGAGCCATCGCGGTGCTTCTGCACCTCGGCCTGCTGAATCGAGCACTTCGTGGTTCGTGCAATCGCCTCGGTGAAGTTCTTGCCGCCCATCGCGACAGTTCGCGAGAAGAGGAGCGACTTCGGAGAACCGATTGCGAGATCTGTCTGATTGTGTCCGATGTTGATGTAGAGATAGGGTGCGTCATGCGGACTGGCGAGCGGGTCAAGGGCATTGAACGCCGCGACCGGCACAGGCACGAGATCGGCGGCCTTGAGCTGGATTGGCGCGAGTGCGGAAAGCGCTTGCTCGACCATCGCTGGGCGCGCCATCGCCATCAGGTATAGGCGTGTGCCGGGAAGCCATTCGCAATCCACGACGCTACAGCGCATGGCGTCACCAGCCATCTCGCTGAATGTCGCAAGCTCCATATCCGCCGCCTGCTTCGGCGTACGCGGATCGCTCGGCGCGAGGCGCCCGGTTTGGAAGACGGTGTTCGCGCCGGGAAGGCCGATGGCGCAGAAACCGCCGGCGAGGCCAAGACGCTGCAGCCAGGCGAGAATCAGGGCGTTCGGCTCCTGGGTGTCAAGCGGAAGCACCATCTGCTCGGTGCGCGTTACCAGCGGCGCGCCATTGCGGAGCGTGACCCACGCCGCGCGAACGGTTCGCGTGCCGAGGTCAAGACCGACGATTTGCTTTACATGCGCCATGGGTTAGGAAAGGGTTAGGTAAAAGGTAAAAGGTTTTGCCGGATGAGGCTGAATGATTATGGGGCTTGGTCGGGGGCGGGTTGATCAGCGGGGGCGGCAGGGGC
>JAZQOE010000023.1:0-3508 GCA_045627705.1 Kiritimatiellia bacterium
CGCCGCGAAATGGAAGGCCATTTCGCGGCGCGCCGCAGTGTGTGTCAACCAACGGGATTTATTCCTGGTCGGCAGCGGGGACGGGGGCGGGAATCATGCTGGCGGCCTTGCGGATCTGCTCGACGAGCATCGAGGCGGGAAGGCTTGTCTCGGCCATCGCCCAGGTGCCCTCGGAGGAGACCTTGAGGTTGCCAAGAATCTGCATCACGACAGGGTCAACATTGTCGCCCATCGTGGCCATTGCCTTGATGCCCATGAGCATCTGCTGCATCTGCGCGGCGTTTTCGGCGGAATCAAACTTGCCGTCAAGCTTGAGGGCGACATTGTTCATCTCGCCGGATAACACGGCGCGGATGGCCTTGATCTGCTGGGCCTGGGGATTGGCGGCGAGCGGGCTGTCCTTGAAGGCCTGGGCTTCGCCGTCAAGATAGAGGCCTAGCCAAGAGAACATCGAGACCGTGCTGGGCTTGGCCAGGCGCGCCACTGGCGCCATGGCGTCGAGCGAGGCGGCCTTGCCATCGATTACATCGAGCGCGAGCTGGAGGTTTTCGATCGTGCCGCTGATCACGATAAGACCCGGCTGCGCGAGGCAGGCGTTCATGGAGCCAGTGTCGCCATTGGGGGAAGCGGTCTTGACTGTCGAGACACTGCGCTCGCCGAGTAGGCTCTTGCCGGATGTTTCGCCGGACTGCTTCTCTGCGCTCGCTACAATGGCGTCAAGTTTAGCCTGGTTGAGTTTTTCGCCGAACAGATAGACGGCGAAAGATTCCTGTCCCGCGAAACCATACGCAAGGATAAGGCGATCCGCATCGTCAGCCTCCAGGCCAGTCTGCTGGAATTGCGCGAAGGGTCCGCCGGCTTCGCCAAGCTTCTTGGTTTCTTCTTCGAGAAGCTTGCCGACATCGCTGGAGCGGTAGGTCTTGGCGTCGATATCGACCACACCGGCCGTATTGGCGGGGAGTTGCTTGATGGGGAGCTCGGCGGCGCGGACGGAGAGGGCCGCGACGGCGGCTAGGAGGGCTGATGCTACTAGTGCGCGGATGTTCATTGTTGGTTACTCCTTTGCAACAGCGCCACTGTCTGCGGCGCCATTGTTGTCATTGTTGGAAGGAAATGGCGAACCCGAAACCTCGAGATTGGGAAGATTGCGCGGTTTGCGTGATGAGCGCCCGCGACGGCGGCGACCACGGCGGCGGCGACCGAACGGGCGTTCGCTGTTCGAAGCGCCGTCGTCCTCGGCGTCAGGGGCGATGGTGGAATCATCGTCGCGGACGGCGGCGACATCCTCGGAATAAAGCGGCTGCATATCGGCGCGCGCCTGCGCCATGCGGCGGGCGATTTCGTGCGCGGGCGCGGTGTCCAGCCCATCGGCCGCGAGACGAATGCGGAAAAACGCAAGCGCATCGTCGAAGAGTTCCCCGCGGAAGGCGCCGGGGCGGATCTGCTCCGGGGATTCAAAGCGGCGCTGCGCATCGAGGATCGCCGTCGCGCCAAAGTACGCTGCGCGCGGGAAACGGAACTTTTCGGCGATGTCCCTGAGCAGTTCACGGGCGACATTGAGATGGTTGACGCGCATGTCGCGCGGGTGCCGCCCGCCCTTCCCTCGCGGTCCGGCCGCAGCGGCGCCCTCGGCTTCCGCAAGGCGTTCCCTGAATAGCGGATAGTAGAGCACGGCGAGTTTCAGCGCATTCGAGGAATCGTCGGAAGCGGGATCGGCATCGAACGCCTCGAGCATCTTCCAGAGCGGGGAGTCGTCTTCGCCCGAAGACTTGATGTATGTATCGACATCCGGGATGAGCAGCGACATCATCTTGAGCTCGTGAAGCAGGCGGAAGGCTGGCGCGGCCGCATGGCGGGAGAAGAGGCGCAATATCTCCTCCTGAACGCGTGGCAACGCCGCCTTTTCAATCTCGCGGTAGTGGCGCTTGATGGCGAAGCGGCTCATCCAGTCTATGCGGAAGCCGAGCACGGCGGCGAGACGCACGGCGCGCATCATGCGGACTGGATCCTCGCGGAAGCGGATGTTGGGATCGCCGATGCAGCGAAGGACGCGCTTCTCGAGATCGTGCAGTCCGCCGACATAGTCGATCACATTGAAGGTCTTGATGTCGTAGAAGAGGCCGTTAACGGTGAAATCACGGCGGAGGGCGTCTTCCTTTGGAGTGCCAAACGTGTTGTCGTCGCGCTGGTACAGCGTATCGACCGGGTCGTCTGGCGGAGGTGGCATCTTCCTGAATGTGCTCGTCTCGATGATGTTCTGGCCGTAGCGGATATGGGCGAGACGGAAGCGACGGCCGATCAGGAAACAGTTTCGGAAGAGGTGCTTGATCTCATTGGGCTTGGCGTCGGTTCCGACATCGAAATCCTTTGGGGTGCGTCCAAGAAGAAGATCGCGCACGCCGCCACCCACGAGATACGCGGTGTAGCCGGCGTCCGAAAGCCTGTACAATACGCGGAGCGCGTCGCGGTCTATATTCTTCCGCGAAATGCAATGCTCGGGCCTCTTGCGTATTACCGGTGTCTGGGATCTGAAAAGCATGGCGGACATTTTACTTCAACCGCCGTTCCCCAAACAATAGAAAACACTGTCCGGCAAGAGTTCCACGAAGGTACGCCCACGCGATGTCGGGACGTCGGTTGCGAAGCGCCACCATGCCGTAATAGGCAATTGAAAGCGGCGCGAAGACAAATGCGACCGAAAATGCCTGGAGCCAGGAGAAATGGCGTTTCGCGAAACGGATGCGGTTGCGCGCAAAGTAGAATGTGCGCCGCGGGTTCTGGAGCCCCAGCAACCGCAATTGCGGCGTCGAACCAGGGTCCTGAAAACCGAGGTGCCTCGTCCTCGCCTTCGTTGTAATCCAGGCGGAATAACCATGCTCGCACAAGCGCCAGCCATAGTCGGACTCTTCATAGACCATTACAAGCGATTCGTCCGCGCCGCCGATTTCGCAATCCGCGGAACGCCTGACCATGAATGCGTTGCAGCTGTATGTCGTGGGGAAATCGAACCGGTCGCCGGGAAGCATGTCGATCGGCTGGTTTTCCATCAGGTTGATCGGAGTGGATCGCCAGCGGTTGAAATCGTTGCCCAATGACCAGACAAGCCCTCGTGCCCCAATGCGGTCATGGATTGCCAGCGGGGCGACCAATGCGGCATCCGGATGACGCCCGAAGCATGCCAGCAGTTCATCGATGATGTTTGGATCGACTATGTTGTCATCGTCAATGAAGAAAAGAAAGTCGCCATGCGCGGCACGCGCGCCGGTGTTGCGCGTTGCGGCGAGAAGGCGGTTTTGGTCGTGGCGGAGATAGACTACCCTGTCTCCGAATGCGGCGGACATGAGCTCGCGGGTGTTGTCTTGCGAGCAGTCATCGACGACAATCACCTCAAGCGGGGCATAGCCGGTGGCGAGTACGCTCTCGACGCACTTTACCGCCATCTCCGCGCGGTTGTATGTCGGGATGACGACCGATACCGATGGTGTCTCGCCGCTCATGTGAAAATCCG
>JAZQOE010000024.1:0-7752 GCA_045627705.1 Kiritimatiellia bacterium
GGGCGGTGTCGGACGGCATCCCATCCTGCGCGGCCGTGCCATCTGCGGCATCGGCATCCGCGGCGGGGGCAGGAGGTTCAGGCTTCTTGGGTTCCGGCTTGTCCTTGATATCGGCGCCGGTGTCGGGGACCATGAGGCGCACGACCATGAAGGTCATGCGGGCGCCGAATTCCTCCTGAAGGCGCTTCTGCACCTCGGAGAGCGACGCGCCTTCCGCGACCCATGTGCGGACTGCGTCTTTCTGTGCTGCGTTCAAATCCATTTTCAATTTGCTCCGTCGGAAACGCCGCGCGGATTGGACACCGCGCGGCGCGCCGCGAAATCAGCCCTTCTTGTGGAGGGCGGAGGTATCGACCTTGTTCAGCGGATTCTCGGAGTAAACCGTTTCCGTTGTCGGGTCGCAGTTCCAGCAGTCCGTCTTCTGCGGGGGAAGCGTGGGGCAGGCCCAGCGGATCGCGTTGCCGATCACCTTCACCACTTCGGGCTGGTGGTAGATCGGGAAGGTCTCGTGGCCGGGCGAGAAGTAGAACACCTTGCCCGCGCCGCGCTGGAAGGCGACACCGCTGCGGAAGAGGTTGCCACCCTCGTACCATGAGGCGAAGACGACATGGCCATCGTTCGGAAGACCGAAGGGCTCGCCGTACATCTCGGTGTTGGGAACGACGAAGCTATCGGGAAGACCCTGCGCGATCGGGTGCGAGGGATCGACCGCCCAGACGCGTTCCTTTTCGCCGCACTCGCGCCAGCGGAGCGAGCAGCTCGTGCCCATCAGGCGGCGGAAGGGCTTTGAATAGTGGCCGGAGTGGAGGACGATGAGCCCCATGCCCTCGAGCACGCGGTACTGGACCTTCTCGGCGAGTTCGTCGCTCACGAGATGGTGGCCGCAGTGTCCCCACCAAAGCAGGACATCGGTCTTCTTGAGAAGCTTGTCGGGCAGACCCTGGTCGGGATCCTGAAGGGTCACGGCCTTGATCGAGAGGTCGTCGGCCTTGAGGTGATCCTTGAGGGCGCCGTGGATTCCCTTCGGATAGACCGAGCGGATGTAGCGGCTGGCGTCGTCGGTGCCGCACTCGTGGATGTACTCGTTCCAGATGGTGACGTTGATTTTCTTGTCCATGGATTGTTCCTTTCGTATAGGCGTGAAATTGGACTAGAGCTTGACCTCGAAACCCGTCTTCGCGGATTTGTACATCGCGTCGAGGATCTTGATCATGTCGATGCCTTGCTGCGGAACAAAGCAAGGCTTGGCCTTGCCCGCGAGGACATCGTAGAAGTTGCGGAGGTTGCGGCCGTGGCCGTCGTCGATGAGGTTGCCAGCGAGCGAGAGGTCGGTAAGCTGGCCTGCTTCCTCGGAGTAGATTTCGAGCGACGTGCCGTCGAGCCACTTGAGGCCCGCCTTCGAGCCGCGCAGTTCGACGAAACGATGCTCGGCCTTGACGTTCGAGGCCCAGCTGAATTCGATCTGGAGGACTGCGCCATTGTCAAAGCGGATGAGGCCCATCGCAAGGTCTTCGACATCGAATGTGCCGCCGGCCACGGCGTCGCCGAAAGCGCTGTTTACGGAGTCGGACGACTCGGCATTGGCGAACTTGCAGAAGGTCGCGCCGGAAACGGCGGTGGGGCGCGGATTGCCCATGAGCCAGATTGCAAGGTCGATCATGTGGACGCCCAGATCGATGAGCGGGCCGCCGCCAGATTGGGCCTTCGTCGTGAACCAACCGCCTTTGCCAGGGATGCCGCGGCGGCGCTGCCATGCGCAGCGGCCGGCGTAGATGTCGCCCATGCGGCCCTCGTCGATGAATTTCTTCGCGTATGCGGAGGGATCGGCGAAGCGGTTGTTGCGCATGACCATGAGCGTCTTGCCCGCGGCCTTCGCAGCATCGGCCATCGCTTGCGCCTTCTTGGGCGAAACGGCATCGGGCTTCTCGCAGAAGACGTGCTTGCCGGCCTTGAAAGCGGCGATGGCGATCTCGGAGTGGAGGTAGTTCGGCGTGCAGATATCGACGGCTTCGATATCCTTGCGGGCAAGGAGCTTCTTGTAGTCGGCGAAGACCTCGATGCCGGGGAAGCATTCTTTCTTCAATGCCTCGGCGCGTTCGGGAATGATATCGCAGGCCGCGACGACCTCGACATCAGTTGCCTTCTGATAGAAAGGGATGTGCACGCAGCGGGAGATGCCGCCGATACCAATGAGACCGACCTTGATTTTACGGGCCATAATGAGACTCCAGTGCGATTTTCGTCAATGCTCGAAACACTTGTACCGATGCGTTCAAGAATAACTGTTTCCGCTGGCAAGCACAAGAACCTAGCGCGTTAGGTTTCCTCGAAGCGCAGCGAATTCCGCGAAGAATCCAGGATAGGACTTCGCCGCGCACCCGGCGTTGTCGATTGTCACAGGCGCCACGGCACGGGTTGCACCGACGGCGATGGCCATGGCGATGCGATGGTCGTTCCATGTGGCGAAGTCGCCGACATCGAATGGACGCGCATTCCCACGCACGCGGAATGATTCCGACGCTACTTCGACGCGTCTCCCAAAACGCGACAGAATATCGGCCATCGCCGCGACTCGGTCGCATTCCTTTACCCGCAGTCGTTGAATGCCGCAGAAGACCGTTTCGCGCTCGCGCGCGGCAGATGCAACCGCAAGCGCTGGGAAGGCATCGGGCATTTGCGAGACATCGATTTCGTTTGGCAAGTCACGCAGCATGTCCGCCGCCATGCGGTCAGGCTGCGCTGAATCTGGATTGAGTCCGCGAACCTCGACGCGGCTTCCAATCGCGTTCATCGCGAACCAAAAGGCTGCGCCGGACCAATCGCCCTCGACTGCAACGTCACGCTGAGAATGATAGCACTGTCCGCCTTGAATCGCGAAACCGTCAGGCAACTCCTCGATCTTTATCCCCGCGCCACGAAGGACGGCGAGCGTCATGTCCACATAGCCACGCGACTCAAGCGGCGATGTAAAGCGGATTCGCGAGTCACCATGCAAAAGCGGCAGGGCGAAAAGAAGGCCTGTCGCGAACTGCGATGACACATCGCCCTGCAGTTCGTGCAACCCGCTTGAAATCGACGCATATTCAAACGCGGGCCGCTTGGCGAGTCGCCCGGACTTGCGGAAGATCGGGTGTTTGCCGAGCGCGGCGGCAACGGGCGCCAGGAATCGCATCGTGGAAGCGCTTTCGCCGCATTCGAGGATCGGTTCCATTGCATCGGTCGCCAAAGCCGCGAGACAGCGCTTGGTCGCTGCGATGTCGGCGGGATCGTTTTCGTCCGCGGCTAGGCGCGATGTGTCGCCCGCGAGGAAATCGGCAATCAACAAACGGTGTCCATGCGATTTGGAGGGAGGGGCTGTCACCACGCCGCAACGCGGACCGGGGTTGAGTGTAACGGGCGTCATGCCATGTCCTCCAGCTTCGCGAGATCGACTGGTACGGCGCGGACATCGCCCCATCCACAAGGCAGGGCGAATGTCACGGTCAAGCCAGCGTGTTTTTTGTCGCCGCGCATGACGGGCATGAGCGCACTGTGGGAGATGCCATCTGGCAACGCTATCGGAAGGCCAGCAGCTACGAAGCGATTGGCGAATTCATCAGGCCAAGTTGCCGGTGCAAGTCCAAGACGCACAGCAAGGCGCGCCTCTTCAACGCAGCCAATCGAAACCGCTTCGCCGTGCGAAATGCGATATTGCGAAAGCGTTTCAACGGCATGGGCTATGGTGTGGCCGCAGTTGAGGAGAATGCGCTTCCCACTTGTTTCGAAAGGATCTTCGCGGACGATTGCGATCTTCACCGCAAGGCTTCTTGCGATGTCGGCGGCGGTCGGTGTACCGATTGGTTCATCTGAATGCGGGAGTCCGCCAATCACCTCGTGCTTGATCATCTCGGCGCGTCCGGCGGAGATGAGCGCCTTGGGTAGCGTGCGCAGAAAATCGGTGTCGATGACAACGAGTTTGGGCGAGTGGAACGCGCCTGCGAGATTCTTGCCTTCGGGAAGGTCGCAACCGGTCTTTCCGCCTGTCGAGGCATCAACCATCGCCAGGAGTGTCGTTGGAATGTTTATCCAATCGATGCCGCGCATCCATGTCGCGGCGGCGAAACCGGCGAGGTCGCCAGTTACGCCGCCGCCAAGCGCTGCAACGGTATCGCGCCGCCCGAGTCCCGCTTGCGCGAATGCATGCCAGAGCGAGGCGACAGTGTGGGGTGTCTTGTGCTCCTCGCCCGATGGAATTGTCGCGAGTGGTTTCGGAATGGCATCCGAGTAAAGCGCGGCCACGCTTTCGTCCGCCACCAACGGAATGCCGTCCATGAGGAATGGTGCGACGCCATTGCCGACGACAACAAGCGAAGCGCCGACCTCGAACGAGGCGGCGATGCGGCACGGGAACGATGCGTAGTGTGCGGCGCGTTCAGTGGCCTTGTCGCCGAGAGGACGCGAACCTGGCGCGTTGCCGAGACGCCGCGCCAACTCCTCGCGCTCTGGCGTATCGAGGCAGACAATACGTCCGGCCTTTTCGCAACGGATGCGATTTGCGGGATCGAGCAACGTGCCACCACCGAGGGCGATGACCGCGGGCGTGGAGACATCGAGCGCATCGATGAGCACGGCGGTTTCGGACGTGCGGAATGCGGGCTCGCCGCCAGACGCAAAGATAGCGGTGATTTGGCGTCCTTCGCGTTCCTCGATACGAGCGTCGAGATCGATGAAAGGAGCCTGAAGGCGATTTGCGAGCAAGCGGCCAAGGGTTGTCTTGCCAGAACCTGGCGCACCGTACAAAAAGAGTTTTCCGTTCATGCGATTCCCCAGATGCGGCGTTGATTGCGAGCTTGCGCGGCGAGCATTGAAAATCCGTTCCGCACATGGCAGCCAGCGGCCTTGGCGCGTTCCAGCGTGGGCGTGGATTCGGGTTCGTAAACGAGATCATAGACCCACTCGCGGCCTGTGAAGACATGGAATGCGAGCGGATCAAAGCGCTTGGGATCGGCACCAGGCGCGGCGCATTGGATGACGATGTCGGCGTAAGCAGTGAACATTGCGTCGGATTGCGGACCCAACTCTGCGGCCTTGCAGTCAAAATCGTCGGCGAGGGATTTGGCCTTCGACAATGTGCGGTTGAAGATGCAGATGTCGGCGCCCATCTGTCGCAGGGCATAGACAACCGCGCGCGCCGCGCCGCCTGCGCCTACAACCGCAGCGCGACGACCGGCGAGTGCGTCCGTGCCAAGGAAGTCGCGCAGCGCTTCGGTGAAACCTGTCGCGTCGGTGTTGTACCCGACAAACACATCACCCTCGCGGGCCACGGTGTTAACGGCGCCGATTGCGGCGGCTTCGGGCGAGATGCGATCGAGGAGCGGGATAAGCGACTGCTTGTGCGGGTAGGTCACGGCCAGCCCGTGCAGGTCCAGTGCGCGCATGAAGGCGAGCGCCTCTTCCGCCGTGCGCGATGGGAACGGAATCATCAGTGCGTCCTCGTCCGCGGCAGCGAAAGCATCATTGTGGAGTTCGGGGCTGTGGGTGAAGACGAGAGGATAGCCTGTAACACCGTAGAGCGCAGCATCGGACGGCAGTGAACGCAATCGGTAAGTGCGCACGAGATTGTATGGCGAGAGATGCCCGATCGAGGAAAGGCCAGCCACGGAAGCGTATGTGAGGAAGGAATGCGTACGCGATGCGAGGATGCGCGATGGAAGGCCGAGCGGACCCATCGCGCATACGATGCGGGGATGCCCATCGGAGATGGAAGTCGCGTCGAAAAGGTGCGCGACATCGGCAAGCGATTCGGGCATAAAGGCGAGTTTGGGGATTTCATCGGTATCGCCGCGGAGTTCGCGAAGGCGCTGTGCGATATCTGGCATTGGACCAGAGAAGCGGTGCTCAGAACGGATTATGCGTACACCTGCGTTATGAGCGGCTGAAACCAAGTCAGGATAACGGAAGTCATCCTCGAAATCGACAAATGCGAAGCCGCAGCCAGGCGTAATGATCGAGCGGAAGAATTCAGCGCGAACATTATCGGCGCCGTCGAAAGCGCCGCCGTCGATTTTACGACGGAATGTGAGGATAGTTGGCAGTCCCGCCCTTGCGGGGAATGCGGCGACACAGCTGCGCTCGATTGGATCGAGGAGATCGACGCGGAGTTCGGCAATGTCCGTGAAAAAGCGCTGCGAGGCGAGCTGGGCAAGGTCTTCCTCGATAGTCTTGCCCGTAAGGGTGAGGCAAATGCGAGGCGTGTCGGCTTCAGTCGCGAGCAAGATGTCAGCGATAACGAATGCCACCGCTGCTTCAACGACTGGCACGGCGCGTCGTGCGATGCAAGGATCATGACGCCCTTTCGATTCGCATGTGGCGGCAGCGCCGGTTGCAAGGTCAACACTCGGCTGCAGCCGGAAAATTGTCGGCGTTGGCTTGAATGCGACACGCATCGTAATCGGCATCCCGCTTGTGCGTCCGCCCAATATGCCGCCGTGATTATTTCCATCTGTGCAGATGCGACCCGAATTGTCAGTGGGAAGAAAAGGGTCGTTATTCTGCGAACCGCGCAGTGAGGCTGAGGCGAAACCGTTGCCGAACTCAACGCCCTTAACGCCTGGAATGGCAAAAATGGCAGCGGAAAGTTCACTTTCAATTCCGTCGAACAAAGCGCCTCCAAGGCCAGGAGGCAGACCGGTTGCAGTGCAACTGACAATGCCGCCGACAGAATCACTGTCATTTTTTGCGGCGAGGATTGTTGCTTCCAAATCGCAACCATGACCACCAACGGACTCAAGTTTTGCGGCGACATGAATGCCGCGCGCTTCAAGAAATTGGATGGCGAGTCCACCGGCAGCGCACATGGCGACAGTAAGCCGACCAGAATTAGTTCCACCACCTGTTGGCATGCGTCCCAACGCAACCCATTGGGGAAAATCCGCATGGCCAGGACGCGGGATTGTTTGCTCTGATCCGTAATCTTCAGGCCGCGCATCAGTATTTGCGATATGTCCAGCGATCACTTCGCCAGTGGCACGGCCTTCTTCATCTATCCCCCTATCGAAAACCACGACATCTGGTTCGCGGCGCGCTGTCGATACGGCATCGCGACCAGGCGCCCTCCGTTCGAGAAAGGCGGATAACCTTTCAATATCCACCTTGAAACCTTTCGGGAATCCTTCCAACTCAAACGATATCCGTGGAGCATGCGAAGCCCCTCTGATCCCAAGCTTAAGCTTTTCCCCAAAACTCTTTCTCATATTCCTACTCTTAAATAGTCTGTCCCTTTAAGCATTTTATGCAAGGTTTTCATTTGAATCATCCTCTTCCTTTTCAAGTCGTTACGCCATCGTCACCGGATTCTTCTGCAACCGCCTTGCGGAGCAGATCCGTATCCCGTTCCACTCCCTGCACATCCCGATGCCGTACCCGCCGATCTTCCTGCCCTCGCTGAAGTGCCCCGCGAACTTTTCGACCACTCCATCCACAAATCCCTTTGTCCCGACCGCGAAGCCCTTCGTGAAATGCCTAACCTTGCACCGCAGCATCACCGGCAGTTCGAGCTTTCCATGCCCCGCCAGTACCTTCCGCACTTCCTCATGGCCGAGCGTGTCCAGGCCCTTCGCATACAGCAGCGCGCGGTACTGCGGCGCAATAGCCCCGAAGTCGGGCTTGTTCGCTTCCGGCCTATAAATCCTTGTAATGCAAAGCCGTGCGTACCTGTCGCCCGCTACCGCCGCGCCATAGCTGCTCCAGCGGTAGTCCTTCGGGTCTTCGACA
>JAZQOE010000025.1:0-6038 GCA_045627705.1 Kiritimatiellia bacterium
GACCCGACGACCGAGACGGTCTACTCCGAGAATCCGCTGAACAAGATCGACACCGCCGCGCTCCACAAGTAGCGCGGATCAATGGCCGCAACGGCGCCGGTTTGTCCGGGCTGTTGCGGCACGGAGTTTTCAGAGATGGAATTGAATGATTCGCAAAAGTCCGCGGTCCGCGAGTGGGTCGCCGCTGGCGCGTCGCTCTCCGAGGTGCAGAAGCGCCTCCAGGAGGAGTTCGGCGTCCGCATGACCTTCATGGACGTGCGCCTCATGGTCCTCGACATCGGCGCCGATATCAAGGACAAGCCGGAACCCAAGAAGCCTGAACCTCCTGCCCCCGCCGCGGATGCCGATGCCGCAGATGGCACGGCCGCGCAGGATGGGATGCCGTCCGACACCGCCCCTGACGCCAATGGCGCGATCGGCGGCGTGTCGGTCGATATGGACCGCGTTGTCCAGCCTGGCATGGTCGTGAGCGGCAACGTGACCTTCTCCGATGGCGTGACCGCGCGTTGGGGCATCGACCAGATGAGGGGAGGCCTCGCCCTCCAACCTTCGCAGGAAGGGTATCGTCCGTCCGATGACGACATCCGCGAATTCCAGATGCAGCTTCGCGCGCTCCTCGAGCGTCAGGGATACTAAACATGAACGATGGAATGCTCGGGTTCCTTGGCGCCGGCAAAATGGCGGAAGCGCTGATGTCCGGCGCAATCCGCAGCGGCGTTGTCGAGGCATCGAATGTCCTCGCTTGCGATGTTGTTGCGGCGCGCCGCGAGGATCTCGCGAATCGCCTTGGCATTGGTACGACCGAAGATCCGTTCGAGGTTGTCGCACGTTGCTCGCGCATTGTCCTCGCGGTGAAACCGCAGGATCTCGGCGACCTTCTCGCGAAGGTTGCGCCGAAGCTCACGCGCGGCCATCTCGTCTTTTCAATTGCCGCCGGCAAGCGTCTCGACTGGTTGCAGAAGATCGCGGCGGAAGCGCGCTTCGTGCGCGTTATGCCCAATCTCGCGCTGATGGTGGGCGAGGGGATGTGCGCATACTGCCCTGGCAATTACGCGACTGCCGACGATGCCGTGCAGGCGGAGCGTCTGCTTGGTTGCTCGGGCCGTGTGGTGCGTCTCCCCGAATCGTGCTTCGACGCGGTGACGGCCCTCAGCGGTTCAGGTCCCGCCTTCTTCGCGAAGGTGATGGTCGATATGGCGCGCGCCGCCGAGGACGATGGCTTGCCGTCGGATGCGGCGCGTCTCCTCGCGATGCAGACAATGCTCGGCACCGCCCGCTACCTGATGGAGACGAAACAGGATCCAGCCGCTTTCATCAAGGCTGTGTCGTCGCCGAAGGGTACGACTGTCGCCGGTCTCGATGTGATGAATGACTCGGATATCGCGACCGTGCTCGGCCAGACAATCCATGCCGCCGCCCACCGTAGCTACGAACTTAGTCTCTGATTCGCATTCACAATTGGCACTGCCCCCCATACAAGGATCAACGCCTTACCATGAAGTTCCGCCCCATATCTTCGGTCATCGCGCTTTGCATCGCGCTCGCGGCAGGATGTGTTAGCCCCTCGCTACGCCCTGGAAAAAATGCGTATGTCTATGTGACGGGTTCTGGCAACATCACGCTCGATGGGGAGCAAGTCGAGATGGCAGACCTTCCGAAACGCCTGAAAAAGATGGGCGCGACACAGGACACTCCCATCATCTTCAAAATGCAGGGCAACGTTCCTCCACGGATGATGCAAAGTCTTGTTGCGCGGGTGCAGGCTAGCGGTTTTACTCGCGCTGTCTTTGAATCTCCGCGCCATGCCGATGCCTTTGTGCCTGAAAAATGAGCATGCGTCCCAACATTCTTCTCATCCATGCCGACCAGCATCGCTTCGATTGCCTGGGCGTGAACGGCCACCCTTTGCCTGTCACGCCCAACATCGACCGCCTAGCTGCTGACGGCATGAACTTCACGTGCGCCTTTACGCCGGCGCCAATTTGCGTTCCCGAGCGCAACAGCCTGATGCATGGTTGCTGGCCATGCCGTCATCTATGCCTTGCCAACCAGGGCACCGAAGCACCGCGTCCACCTGCCGGCGAACTGCCGACATGGTCCCGTTCGCTGCATGATGCCGGGTATGCGCTCGACTTCCTCGGACAGTGGCATGATCGCTCCGACAAGAACCCGCTCGATCCGATGTACGGGTTCGACACCTTCTTCCCTGATGGCCGCTATGGTGCGTGGCGCGCTGAACAGGGGCTTCCGCCACGCCCGAATCGAAACTCGTGGTTTGGCGAGGCGGACGATGCGATCAAACCCGAACAGTCGCGCCTTGCGTGGGTCGCCGATGCGGTAATCGAACGCCTGTGCGCACGCGCCGCCGATAGGTCCCGCCCATTCTTTATCCGCTGGGATCCCGTCGAACCGCATCTCCCAAATATCGTCCCTGAACCATACGCGTCGCGTTTCGATCCCGCATCGATTCCGCAATGGGGCAGTTTTGGCGACACGCTTGAAAACAAGCCCGCGATTCAGCGTCAGCAGCTTCTCTCATGGAAACTCGATGGACGTCCGTGGAGCGAATGGTCGAAGACGGTCGCCCGCTACCTCGGCGAAATCTCGCTGCTCGATGCGCAGGTTGGCCGCGTCCTCGATGAGCTGGATCGTCTTGGCCTCGCGAATGACACGCTCGTGATCTACACCTGCGATCATGGCGACATGTGCGGCAGCCATGGCATGATCGACAAGCACTACGTGATGTACGACGATGTGACGCATGTGCCGTTCATCGCGCGCTGGCCGGGGCATATCGCACCCGGATCGACATGCGGCGATTTCATTTCGCACTCGCTCGACATGGCTGCGACATTTGTCGATCTCGCCGATGCGGAGCGTCCCGAAACCTTCCAGGGCATGAGCCTCGCCCCCGCGTTTGCTGGCAAGGCGCTTGAAGGACGCGATGCGATGATGTCGCAGTATTTTGGAAACCAGTTCGGGCTTTTCAGCCAGCGCATGATCCGCGATGCGCGTTGGAAGTACGTCTGGAATCCTGTTTCGATCGACGAATTCTACGATCTCGAAAGCGATCCGTGGGAGCGCGTCAATCGTGCATCCGATCCCGCATGCGCGGGCGAACTCGCGCGGCTCCGCAAGCGCATGGCCGCGTGGCTTACCGAAATCGGCGATCCGCTGCTGAATGGGTTCACGCGCGTGCAACTCGAAGAGGGACGCAAAGTTTGATTTGTTCAACCAAGATGGGCAAAGTTGAAATGGCCGATAAACCAATCACAATCGGAGCCGATGGAATCGATGTCGACAAACTTGTCGATCAGATTCGAAAGCGCGTCGAGGAACGTCGTAATGCCGGGTTCTACGACGAGGCGTCCGTCGCCCGCGCCGAGCGCTACAATCTTTCAAACCTCGCCGACGACGAACAGTTCCTCGAACGCTATCTCGCCTGCCTCCGCCAGGCGGTGATCATCGACATCAACGACTTTGAAATCGTCGAGCGCCGCGCGCGCTTCGCCCCGATTCTCAAGAAACTCAAGAAGACAATCTGGTCTCTGCTGCGTTTCTACACCTATCGCCTCTGGTCGCAGCAGAACCAGGTCAACGGCATGCTGCTCGCGGCCTTTGAAATCGCCGACCAGCGTTCGCGCGCGCGCATCCGATCCCTCGAAGAGCGTGTCGCCACCCTTGAGGCTAAACTGTCCGGCAAGTAGTTTCATCCGCGAAATCGGGGTGTGTCCCCGTTCGCTGTCAAATGCGCTCGCTTATGACTTTGTTTGAGATTTAACCATTGGTGTCAAACCTTTCCTTGAAGCGGATGTAGAGGAAAGACCCGACTAGAAGCGCAAGCCCCGTAAGCGCGAAAACAACCACGCGCATCGGCGTATCCAGACGGGCGGTATCGAAGAGAAGGAGTTTGACGACTGCGGCGGCAAGCAGACATAGCATGGTGATGCGAAGCGGCTTCACGCGACGCGCCAACCCCAGCCATATCCCGGCGAATGCAAGTACGGTCCACGCGACTGTCACCGCGCCGCCACGATGGGCAATCGACAGGAATTCGCGGTCGAACCCGTGCGCCTCAAGGGTGTAGAGGATAAGGCCGATTACGAGGGCGACCACGAAAACCGCGCGGAACTTTGTGCGGCGTCCGATAAGCGCGCCCGCGATAGGAAGCGTCCAGATGCGTATCAGCCGGAAGAAAAGCGCACGCGCATACATGGCGTGGCTTTCATAGATATGCATGCCGAAGGTATATTCCATTGGCGCCAGGTAAAAGAGTCCGGCCAGGGCCGCGACGGCGAAGATGACGACCGACAATCCATCGAGAAAGCGTTCGTTTGACTTCCGTCCGGCTTCCGAGACGACAACCGCGATCGCGCTCCATGAGACCACGCACCAGACCGTGTCGAAAATCAGCAGCGGCGCCAGCGAAAGGAATGCGAGGGCGAAGAAAACCAGGATGCCGATGTCGATTCGATCGAGGCAGTTGCGGCGGCGGCAGATGATTCCCGCGGCGAGATATGCGGCGGCAAGACCGAGGAAAACCAAGCCGGTGATTTCGCTCGATGTCCCCTTCTTGAAATACGAGGCAAGCCATCCAAGAAGGATGCACGCGTTCACGGCGAGACCCGACCAGGCGATGGCATTGCCTGCGCGCCCGCGTTTTTTCGCCCCTGCTATGACGCTGGCCAGATACAGGGCATGGATCAACACGAAGAATAAGAATGTAAGAAGCAACGCCTCGCGGTTTGCGCCATGGTGGCTCGCACACCAGACAAAGCCCATGATGTCTGCAAACAGGGTGGCCAGGAAATCGAGCAGCGGCCACTTGCGCAATCTTGCGACAACAAAAGCGCCAGCGTTTAGCACAAGAAGATATGCGTACAGCCCCAAGGGCGAACCAGTGTCTGTCCCCGCCACGAGCGGAACGAGGTAGCCGCCAACGAGCGCCATCGCCGCGATTGGCGAACTTGGCAGGGCGGTCGATACGATGACGGCGAAGATTGTCACCGCCACGAGGGAAAGGAAGGCGAAGACGGGCGATGCGATAACAGGCGGATCGAAGAAGCGATGTCCAAGACCAAAGCCTAGGTACAAGGCGACAATGCCCAGCGCGGCAACGGCATGGCCAATCAACGCATACTTTGTTCGCTTCACAAGCGCGATGCCGCCAAGCGCGCCGATGGCGCCCCATAGCACCGTGGCTATGACTCGTCCAGTCGGCCCCATCCAACCCCTGTCGATCGACAACTTGACGAAGTATATGATGCTCCCTATCAAAAGCAGCACGCCGATACGGACAAGCCAGCCCGAGGCAAAGGCGAATTCACGCGACATTCCCGAAGAGGCGAACTTTCCGCGGACGGCGAGCCAATCCGACACAGTGTCCCAGAAAATAGTTGCCGCCGATGGTTCGCCGCGCTCGGTGACGGACAATGTCGCAGATGGCACTGGCGGTGTTTCCGGTGCCGTTGGAGATTGCTTGGCGATAGCGGAAACGATGGCTTGCGGCGCCGATGCCACAACTGGCGGCTCTGGTTTCTTTTCAACGGCGACCAATGGAGGCGGAATTGGCTGAGGATCGGTCGGCAGGGAGGATTGAGCAGACGAAATAGAAGATTCCGTGGACATCGTCGTCGGGCGTTCATCGCGATCCGCCTTTGGAGCTTCCGCAGTTGCTGGCGGCGCATCCCTTTGGGACGCGGATAGATGCCGTTTCAACTCGCCAATCGTTATATTGAGATCGTGAAGTTTCACCAGAACGACAACCAGCATGACTGGCGTTGCAAGAAAGCACAAGATGATAAGCGGTATAAGCATGCCTTCATTCATGTTGGACCTCGTGTAAAGATTGCGTAAATTTATCATGGCGAAGGTTTGTCGGCAATCGACAATCGCCAAACTCAAACGGGGACACACCCCGATTTCGTTCCCGTTTGCTATCGCTTTACTTGAACGAAATCCAGGCATATAATCGCGAAACAAACGAACACGGGGTGCTAGCCTTGCATGGCGCATGGCGGCTGAGAAAAGACCCGAGA
>JAZQOE010000026.1:0-7365 GCA_045627705.1 Kiritimatiellia bacterium
CGCGGAGCCATTGCGTCCTGAGCCCGTACAGCCTGCTCCTGCAGACCCCGAGTTCGAGGCATGCCTGTCCGGCACTGATGCGTCCGCTGTTGAAATCAGATATCACATGCGCCACATGCGCCGGCGCGAGGCGTTTCAAAAGCTGGCTTCCCATGGCGGAATCATAGCGCCAGACAGCATGCGTGCGCCCCCTGTGCCTACCCACGACTAACGCACATGTTGTCCACTTTTGCACGCACGGTAACAGACATTTTCAATGTAGTGTTATCTCAAAAGAGCGAATGGTATAATTGGGGACACACCCCGAAAGTCAATGGTTGCATTTTCGGCAAAAATGACGGGAGACAGTTGGTGAACATCCGTTTTTCTATTTTGTTATGGGGAATGGCGTTGTCTTTCTGTGTCGGTCCGGCATGGAGCGAGACAGCGACATCTGGCAACCCATCCGCAGATAATGCCGATGTCGCATTTGGGTATTCGTTGCCTCGTGATGCTTTTGTCACATTCGTCATCGAAGATTCCGCTGGCAACCGTGTGAGGAATCTCGTCGCCGACGCCCCGCGAAAGGCCGGCGCGAATTCTGAAACATGGGATGGCCGCGACGACAACGGCGCGCCGCTTCCTGTCGGCGACTATCGCTGGCGCGGAATCTCCCATGGCGAAATCTGCGTGCGCTGGGAAGGCGCCTTCTATTCCCCGGGCACGACCCCGTGGAAGCGAAACCAGCGCCCTGCCGATTGGAACATCCGCGCTTCCGGTGGCGGCGGCTGGCTTTCCGACCACGTGCCGCCTTACTGCGTGTTCACCGATTCCAGCCACATCTATCTCGGCTGCCCGATTGCCGAAGCCGGAGATTCGATCATCCAATGCAACCTCGATGGCGAGAAGATTTGGGGACAGCTTTGGCTCGGCCTTTCAGGCGCCCATGCCATGTGTACCGAAAGCAACGTGCTATTCGTGGCGTCGGAAGGCGGCTGGATGGGCGACAGGCTTGCGGTGAACCGCTATGACATCAAGGACTATCGCTGGGTGATGACTCCGCCGGAAATCAGCAGGAACCGCGTGATGCACGATTCCGCGTTCGTTCGCGAGGACTCCAAGGACTTCCATGGCATTATCGGAATCTATCTCACCTCAGATCACATCGTGCTCGCGCTCACGGATAAGAACCGCCTCTCTTTCTTCGATCGCGCGACTTCCGCATGGGACCATGATGAACCGCTGGAAAATATCAGGCCGCTGATCCATCGCCCTTCGACGAAGATACTGCGCGGTTGCGCGACAGACTCGGACGGCAACTTCTACCACTGCCTGACGAATGGGGAAAAGCAGTGCGTCGAGGTCCTTTCGCCAAAAGGCAAGTTCCTGCGCTATATCGGCAAGCCCGGCGGACGCCATATCGGCAAGTACGATCCAATGGCCATGAGGAATCCGGAGGATGTAGCGGTCGATGCGAAAGGCAACGTATGGGTCGTCGAGAATACGTCTCGCCCAAAGCGCGTGAGCGTGTGGACACGGGAAGGCGCGCTCGTCCGCGAGTATGTCGGAACGCCCTTCTACGGCGGCGGCGGTTCGATCGACGCGACTGGACGCTATGCCTATTACGATGGAATGCGCTTTACACTCCCCGATGGGGAACTCGATGCGATTCTCACCGACGAAGATTCCGGCAATCCATCGACAGTCCGCGAATTCCGGGGCAAGACTTATCTTGTTGCCGATGGCGGATTCGGCAGATCGAAGATCGCGATCTGGGAGATCGATGGATACACTTCGGAAAAGGTCGTGGAGGTGCCGATCAACAGGCAGGTCGAGTGGTCGATGCGCGTCGGCCACGGCCTTGAGATATTCGATCGTTCCGATGATTGCATGGAATTGCTTGTGATGCGTCCTGACGAGAACATGCGTTACGACCGTGACAAGGCCGAACGTATTCCGCTTCCCGAAAAGTATCGAGGATTCTGTTCGCTGTCGCTTTCGCCGGAAGGCGCCTTCATCGTCAACGTCGGCGGGTGCGGCAACCAAGGATCGAAGGACAACTTGTTCTGCGCATTGAGTCCGGATTGGCGGAAGTTGCTTTGGAGTTATCCGAATCCGTATCCAAGCAACACGCACAATTCTCCGTTGCCATGGCGGGGCGAGCTTCGCCACACTCTTGGGATCGAAGGTTTCGCGTCATCGAAGATCGGCGGTCTCATGCTGCTCAATGGCAACAAGGGAACCAGGTATCTCTTCACGACCGATGGCTTGTTCGTGACCGAGCTCTTTGGCGACATGCGCATTCGTCCTTCCAACCGCGCCTTCATGAAAGCGGAGAAGGGGATGGTCTTTTCGACGAACTCTCTCGAGGACGAATGCTTTGGGGGATGGTTTGGCGATGTCGATGGGAAGCCCTGTTTGATCGAAGGCAAGGACTCGCTCAACATCTGCCTGCTCGATGGCGTTGAAACCCTGGAAAAACTCGATGGCGGGAAGCTGCGTCTCGATAAGGTCGCGAAAAGAATAGAGGATGTGCCGCTCGCCGATCTTGGCCCATTGCGCACTGTGAAGGGTGGGGGATTCGGGTTGTCGCGCGATTGGCAAACGATGGCGCAGTATCCGATGCCGAGAAACAATCCTGTCGCGCATTTTGCGATGGGCTGGCTTGAAGGGGGACATTCGCTCGTGCTGCATTACGATGTCGATGACGAAACGCCTTTCGAGAATGCTGGCGATGCGCCCCATACCCTGTTCCATTCGGGCGACGCGCTTGATTTCCGCTGGGGCGGGAACATCCGCCTTGTCATGGCGCCGATGAATGGCTGGACAGTCGCGATGCGCTATGTCTTTGACGATCCGGCATCGCCCGATCCAGTGGAGTTTGTCTCGCCTGCCGGTAAAACGAAGATCGCGCGCATCGAGGAAGTCAACGATGTGAAAGTGAACATCGAACGCCGCGAAGGCGGCTACAGCGCGAACATCGAAATTCCTTTCGCCGCGCTCGGCGAGAAAGTTCCATTCCAAGGCGGAGTCCGCAAAGTCGATGCCGGTGTGATTTTCGGCGACCCGACAGGCACGCGCGTCGTTCGCCGCCAGTATCTTTTCGACCAGACAAGCGAAGTCGTCTCGGACATTCCAAGCGAAGCGAAATTCAGCCCCGAAACGCTAGGGAAGTTTGAGTTTTAATCGTTGAAAATCTGATTGACCAATCAACACTGTGCGACATAACATGTCAACATCAATTGAACTGATTTGTCTGTACAAATGAAAACTACACTCGATCTTCCCACAGAACTTCTTGATACTGCGATGTCCGTTGGAAATTGCAGGACAAAGACAGCCACCATAGTCATGGCACTTGAGCAAATGTTGTTGCCGGCGATGGAATTTAAAGGCGAAACGGAATGAGAAATGAAAAAGTATTTGTCCCTTTTGGGTTTTCTAGTTGCGGCCGCGGTTCACGCCTCGCCGATTGACGACTTCATGGCGGACTTTACGCTGCTCGATACCGATGCCGTCATGTCGGCGGCGGCAGAGATCACATCCGAGCGCTTTCCCGATGCGGACGAAGTGCTGGTCGATGACCTCGTGCGCGAGGCATACCAACCCGATGGCACATCGCTTTCGATCGACGACGAATACTACAAGGTCCTTACGGAGAAAGGGCGTCGCGAGTACATGTCCCGCGAATACTTCTTCGATGCCGCGTATGGCACTTGCATTGTAGCGTGCGCGGAAATCATCAAGCCGGACGAAGAGCGCATCGCAATCGACCTCGACCGCAACAGCGCAATAGCTACCGATACGGAACAGATGGACAGCAATATCTACAATCCGAACGAGAAGACACTCGCGCTTTCGATCCCCGGTCTCGAGATCGGCGATGTGTGCCATGTCATCTGCTTCCGCGAAACAACCAAGGCGCGTGTCCCGGACACATGGGCGGACATGAACATCTTCGAGTCAACTTCCCCTGTCGCCGGATTCACATACGAAATCGTGGCGCCTGCGGAGCGCCCCTTGCGCCATGTTGTCCTGCGCGATCCTGTCGAGGGAACCATGGAGGCTTCGACCGAAGTGCTTCCGAACGGCGCGACGCTGCACCGCTGGCGCTTCCACGACGTGCCCCAGGTCTTCCCTGAACCGAACATGCCGCCGCTTCATACGCAGATGCAGCGCGTGATCTCGAGTACGGCGGAGGATTGGCCCGCGATATCGCGTTGGTACTGGAACCTCTGCAAGCCGCGGCTTGACAGCGTAACCGACGAAATGCGCGAAACGGTTGCCTCGCTCGTCGATGGCGCGGAGTCCGACATCGCCAAAGTGCGCCGCATCTTCACGTGGGTTTCGCAGAACGTCCGCTACATGGGCATCACTACGGAGGAAAACGCCCCCGGCTACGAGCCGCACAATGTTTCGACGACCTTCCACAACCGCTATGGTGTATGCCGCGACAAGGCGGCCCTGCTCGTTGCCATGCTTCGTCTCGCTGGCTTCAAGGCGTATCCCGTGCTCATCCATGCCGGCGCGAAGATGGATCCCGAAGTCCCATTGCCATTCTTCAACCATGCGATTGCGGCCGTCGACTTCCCAGACGGAAAGCGCCAGTTGATGGATCCGACAAATGAAAGCACGCGCGATCTCCTGCCCGCATATCTCGGCAACCGCAGCTACCTCGTCGCGACCCCCGAAGGCGAATCGCTCGCCGTTTCGGATGTCGCTCCCGCCGAGGAAAATCTCGTGCGCATCGAGACTACGGGCAGTCTCGCGAATGATGGCACCCTTTCGCTTTCGTCGCGATTCGATTTCGAGGGTGTAAACGATGGCCTCTATCGCGGCTATTTCTCGAGTATCAAGCCAGAGCAGCGCCGTCTCTTCTTCGAGGGCCACATCAAGCGCCGTTGTCCGGGTGCCGAGCTTGTTTCATTCGAGCTTTATCCCGACGACCTTCGCGATACCGAGCAGCCTCTTTATGCCGTTGTCGAAATCCGCGTGCCCGATTGGCCTGTCCGCGGGACGGGAGCCGATACCATTCAACTCCCGTTCTTCAGCGGTTCGCTAGGCTATGTGAACTTCATCATCGGCGAAACTGGATTGCGCAAGCGTAGTTTTCCCCTTGAAACGGAAATCGCTTGCGGCGTCGAAGAAACCGCGACAATCGATGTCGGCGATTCCCTTGGCGATTCGATCGCCATGCCCGACAAGCTCGATATCGACGAGGCCGGCATACGCATCGCGCGGTCGGTTGCTCTCGAGGACGGCAAGCTTGCGATGTCGTGCGCGTTCCTGGTGCGCTCGCCAGAATTCTCGCCCGAACAGTACCTGCGCCTTAAGGAAATCCTTGCCGAATCGGAACGCGTGGCGCGTCAGCGCCCGGTGTTTGCCGCCCATTCGGCTTCCGCGCCCGACAGCCGGGTGCTTTCCGACGAATCGATCGTAACGCTCCAAAGCGCCGATTCGTGGACAATCGAACGCACCATCGAGCGCAAGATCCTTTCCTACGCTGGCAAGAAGGATCACTCCGAAATCAAGTTCTCCTTCAACCCCGCATGGGAAAATGTCGAGATCACGAGCGCGATCGTTTCAAATGCAAATGGCGTCGTGCATACGCTTCAGCCAGAAGAGTTGAACATCATGGATGCACCATGGGTCGCCGATGCCCCGCGCTATCCTTCAGGATGCACTCTCGTCGCAAGTCTTCCCGGCATTGATGCCGGCAGCGTGATTTGTGTGACCAGCCGCATCTCCATAACAAACCATCCATTCTTCTCTGTCAGTGCAAACTTTCGTTCCGCCGATCCGATCGATCACCGCCGCGTGACGATGCGCATCCCCGATGGCATCCGGGAGCCACGCATCCACCAGCCAGGAAAACCGGTGCGCTTCACTCGTTCGACGCGCGACGACGGCACTACGGAACTCGTTTGGGAACTCGATGGCATAGCGCCGATTCTTCCAGAGGATTCGCTTCCGCCGCTGTACATGATTGCGCCGAACATGCGCGCATCCAATGGTGATTGGAAGGAATATGCATCGATTGTCGCCGATGCGTTTGACCGCGCGGAATCAAAGGGTGGAAAAACGGCGCGCCGCAAGGCACGGGAGCTTGTTCGCGATTGCGAGACTCCCGCCGAAAAGGTACGCGTGATCCGCGATTTCGTAGCGCGCAATATCCGTGTGGCTGGGCCATTGTTTACGGATATCCCGCTTGAGTTCTCTGCGCCGGATGTGACGCTCGCCGATGGATACGGCCATTCCGCAGACCGTGCGCTTTTGCTTGCCGCGATGCTGAAGGAAGTTGGTTTCGCGGCGGAACCGGTGCTTGCCCATGCGAGCGATGACGTGCCATGGCTTGAGATCCCCGAGTCGTATCCCGATCCGGATTTCTATTCGTACGTGCTTGTGAAGGTTCGTGCGCGCCGTTCATTCCTTGGGTTTTGCCCGCGTGACAAAGTCGTTGAAGGACTTGATGCAGGCGATTGGTTCTATCTGAACGATACTGACCAATATGCGGAACTTGGAACGACGCCATCGTACCGTAATCCGGTCTTGGACTTGGACGGAACGCGTGGCGTGGTAAATGTCGCCGATCGATATCAATCTTGGAACGACACCGATTGCTCCGTCATCGAAATCGATGCGAATGGTACGGCGACCTTCGCGGTGACGAATACGTTCTATGGCCCTTCTTGCTCGATCGTCAGGTGCGTCTATGGCGAGATGCCGCCGGAGGAACTCGACCGTCACTATCAGGAAATGCTGGGCGAAATCTCCGAGTCTGCGCTTCCATTGGGTCCGCTTGAACTTGATCTCGAAGGTTATCCGGGACGCTTGTCATTCTCCGGCATTGCATCGAACTATGCGGCGCGTGTCGGTTCCACGCTTACGCTCATTGTTCCTGGCGTCAGCGGCAAAATCGCCAATCTCCGTGCAGACAAGCGAGAGATGCCACTCTTGTGTGCCGGTTATTCCGATGACAAGACCGAGACTGTCGTGATCCTCCCTTCGGAAGTCGAGTCAATCAAATGCATTCCACGGCCGATTGACTGGAAGTTGCCATGCGACCTCGGTGAATTCAAGGACGATTCCCGCGAGTCTGTCCGCGCTGATGGACGCCGCGAGATCAAATTCACTTCCGAACTGCACCGCCGCCCGACAATCCTTGCTCCCGAAGAGTATCCCGCGCTTCTTGAACTCAACCGCAGGGCGACGCATCCCCGCATGAAAACTCTTATTCTGGAACTGAAGTAGTGTCTGCCCATAAAAGCCTCGATCCGGCGGCAGGTGCGGGGTTTCTCGCCGCTCGGCGACCGTGCGTCGTCTGCGGATGCCTGTGACCGAGCCCGTCATGCCACCTCGTCCTCGATTTCCAGCATATGACACGTC
>JAZQOE010000027.1:0-6466 GCA_045627705.1 Kiritimatiellia bacterium
GGGTAGTCGAATGGATATGAACGGGCGAAAAGCTGGAGGGCGAGCTGGTTCACGCCCTGGAACCCAGAGGTTGGGTCGGTGATGGTCGTGTGGCAGATCGCGGAGAGAAAGCGCGCGAGCATGGCGATGCCGAGGGAGCGGAATCGGCTGGAAACGCGCGAAGAGTTGCCGAGGAAGCGAGATGCGGTTATCACATCGGCGTCGTCTTTCCGCAATTCGGCGAGCATTGAAGGAATCGCGGATGGCGGATGTTGGCCATCGGCATCGATTCGGATCGCATATTTGTAACCATGCTCGAGGGCGTATGCGCAACCCGCCTGGACAGCTCCGCCGACACCGAGATTCACGGGAAGCTCAAGCACGCGCGCCCCATGGCACCGCGCGACGGACGCCGTGGAATCCGTCGAACCATCGCTCACCACGAGCACATCGACTTCCGGCGCTTCCCGCGCTAATTCCACGAGAAGCGTCTCAAGGCTTTCAGCCTCGTTGAACGCCGGAAGAATGACCAATGATTTCATTTCAATTGACATAAAGTGTAGCACATTCGCGCCATCGCTGCCATACCAAGTGGCAGCCACTTTTATACTGCTTAAAGGGACAGACTATTTAAGCACCATAAGTAAATTGTTGATTTGCAACGAGGTATAACGATGGTGCGATTTAATCTCGGGCGACTGTGGCGCACCAGACACGCACTGCACCGGCGGATTTTAGGACCCTGGCGCACTCGCCAAGGGTCGCGCCGGTGGTCATTACGTCGTCGATGACCATGACCGTGCGCCCTTCCGCCCATTCGGGATGCGCGACTGAAAATGCGCCTTTGACATTGAGCCTGCGGCGTGTGGCGCCAAGACGTGTCTGAGTCGCTGTCGCGCGATTGCGACGCAAAATCTCCGGATGGTAGTCCGTTCCGATGCGGCTCGCAAGTTCCTCTGCCAAAAGCGCAGACTGGTTGTATTTCCGCTTGCGCAGGCGCGCCGGGTGGAGCGGCACTGGAACAATCGCGTCTATCGCCCCGAAATCGAAATGCGCCCGCACGCAGCCTTCGAGCAAGTCGATTAGGTCGTCACACAACCAACTGGCATTGCCGTATTTGAGAGAAAGGATCATTTCGCGCACTGGGCCAGCAAAATGCGCTGCCGAACGAGCCATGTCGAAAGACGGCAGGACATCGCGGCAATCGGAACAGAGATAATCGCGTCCGACCGCGCCATCTGGCATTGCGCCGCAACGCGAACATACCGCGCCCGAATACAGGTCGATATTCGCAAGGCAGCTGGAGCAAAGATGACGCCCCTCACGGTCGGATTTCGCGTTGCAGACTGGACAGAAGCGCGGAAATAGAAAGTCGAGCGCATGCGCGGAAAAACGGCGCGCCGTTTTTCCCGCGGTATCAAGGAGCATGCCCATCGAAGGTTGTCCATCGTCCGGCAACATCACGCCCCTTTCGCCATCTCATTGCGCAACGACGGATCCAGCAAATCGCGCAGGCGGTCGGCCACGACGTTGAAACTGAGCACCAACCCGAAGATCGCAAGCGTCACAAACGCCATTTCCCACCATACGCCCTGCCACAGGCGCAGGCGGGCGTTGTTTAGCATGATGCCCCACGATGGTTCGTTTTGTACGCCGATGCCGAGGAAACTCACGAATACCTCCGTGGCGACAGCCGATGGGAATCGGATCGAAAACGAAATAAGGACGATGTGCATCACGTTTGGCAGGATATGGCGGAACAGCACTCGCGCATGGGAATAGCCGAGGACTTGCGCCGCCTGTACGTACGCGCGGTTGCGATGCTTGATTACTTCGGCGCGGACATTGCGGCACACGCCAACCCAGGTCGTGAGTCCAATCGCCAGATAGAGCCCTGCAAGACCTTTTCCCACGACCATGGCAATCGCAAGGACGAGGAGAATGCCTGGCATCGAGGCGACTGTCGCGCAGAGCCAGATTGTAAAGGCATCCATGCGTCCGCCGAAATATCCGCCGAGACATCCCAGCAAAACGCCGAGCGGAAGCGCGATCAGCGAAGTGACCACGCCCACATGGAATGCGATGCGTGCACCCTGTACAAGGCGCAACGCCACATCGCGCCCCAGGTTGTCGCTTCCAAGCGGATAGCGCCATGCTGGAATCGAAGCGTATTTCGCCTTGTCGGCGGATGCACGGGCGCCGATGGCGACCCGCTGGATTGTTGGCGGAACGTAGCGGGTGTCTTCATGGACGGCGTTGTATGCCGGGGTGACATCCCGTGCGACCGCGACCCTGTGCGCGACTTCGCCGTAAAGCGCGGCAAGAGCATAGATCGCGATTGCGATCAACGAAACGCGCGCTCCGCGCTCCGCCCAGAGACGACGCCAAATCGAGCGCTGCGCGGGGCGGCGGACCATCTCGGCTTCGCCGGCATTGTTGGGTTGTCCGTCCAGAAAACGACCTTAAACAAAAGACCTTGCGCAGCGCCATCGGCGCGGCGCAAGGCCATATTCGATGAAAAGATGGAGCCGGCAGAGGGATTCGGACCCCCGACCAGCGGTTTACAAAACCGCTGCGCTACCACTACGCTATGCCGGCAATCGCGATTGATGGAAATTAGCAGAAAAACGCTTGGCTTGCAACCGCGAACTTACGAGCAAGGATTGTTTCGAATTGTGTTTCGCCAATAAATAGGCTACCTTGCGGGGCAAATGGATGACACCGAAACATCGTTGCTCGCACACCTGGAGGCGTTGCGAAGCGTCCTGATCCGCATTTTCGCGGCGGTTGCGATCCTGTACATCCCCGCGTATTTCGCGGCGCCTCGCATCATCGATCTGCTTGTCGCCCGCTCTTTCCCCGCTGGCACGGCCCAACTGCACTACTTCGCCCCCATGGAAGTGTTTATCATCCAGCTTAAACTGGCGCTGGTGATTGCGCTTACGGCTTCGTACCCGTGGAACATCCACCAGATTTGGACATTTCTCGCGCCGGCGCTTTATCCGGGCGAGCGCCGGATGCTTGGCTGGTGGATATTTTTTTCCGCTGTGCTTTTTTTCGCTGGCGTCATCTTCTGCGCGGCGCTCGTGCTTCCGTTGATAATGCGCTTCTCCTTGAGTTTTGCAACGAATGGAGTCCAGCCAATGTTGGGAATCGCATCCTTCCTAGGACTGGCGGGATGGATGTCGCTTTCATTTGGGATCGTATTCCAGGCGCCGCTTGCCGTGATGCTTGCCGTGCGATTCCACATCGTGAGGGCTTCGACACTTTCAAAATGCCGCCCATACGTCTATACTGTCATCCTGATAATGGCGGCGCTACTTACGCCACCCGATGTCGTGAGTCAGCTAATGCTTGCGATTCCAACGGCGCTTCTCTTCGAAATTGGCCTATTCTTCGCCAGAAGACTTGATGAACGCAGTTCCGTTTCGCAATGAAGGTATTGCAAACGTTCGAAAAATAAATACATCGTTGACTGAAACCAGCCGACTTTGATATCATCTTCACCCGTTTCCAACACTTATCGGACCGTAGCGCAGCCTGGTAGCGCGTTTGCTTGGGGTGCAAAAGGTCTCGGGTTCAAATCCCGACGGTCCGACCATCTTTTAACCCTCAAATTCCATTAAGTTCTTAGGAATTTGAGGGTTTTTGCATTTTAGACCATGTTTTAGGTAAATTTATGGGCTTGCGTGATTGGTAGGGGAAAGATAAAATCGGGATATGACGAAATTTGAAATTTTGTCAAAAACGATTGGAGCAATCGGATGGGAAAACGCATTGTAGTTGCCTTTACTGCGACATGGCTTGCTGCTCTTTATGCTGGGGCGGCAGGATACATGCTGAGTGAGATGGGTGCGCGCGGAAATGCCATGGGCGGCGCACTTGTCGGCGATACCGGAGATGCGACTGCCGTGTATTTCAACCCCGCAGGCATGGTCAATGTGCCTGGAGCACAGGCGTCGGCAGGGTTCACGATGGTGCGTCCGCGCATGGACATCCGCATGAAAACGCCGAATGGGCTCGTCGATGCCAAGAACTACATTGACTGGTGGCCTCTTCCCGCGCTTTTCTATACGCAGCAGCTCAACGACAATTGGTGGGCTGGCGTCGGCGTCTATGTTCCATTCGGTCTTGGTTCGCAGTTTGATTCCAGCTGGGCCGGACGCTATAGTAATTATGATGCGGTGATTGAAAGTTTTAACGTCAATCCAAGCTTTGCATGGAAGATAAGCGACAGGTTTTCGGTCGGCGCGGGACTTGTCGTCAACTTCTCGGAGTTCAAGATCAAGCGGAAGATGCCAAACACCGAGCATCCTGAACTAGGCGATATCGACTTCTACCTTGATAGCGATTGGAATGTAAATGTCGCCGGAAACATCGGCATCCGCTATAAAATACTCGACAACCTCCAATGGGGTGCCACTTATCACTCGCCGATTCACCAGGACCTGACCGGTCGCGTGCGCATGCGTTTACAATCTCCGGTTGGCCTAAAGGAGTTTGCCAGCGTCGATGCGGAATGCGGCTTCGATTTCCCCGGCCTGGCGACGACAGGTTTCAACTACCAGCCCACCGATCGCTGGAATCTCGGCGTTAGCGTCGGCTACACCGAATGGTCATATTACGACGGTTTCGATATCAAGTTCAAGGAACCGCTAAACGGAAACAACAGCGCATGCATGAAGAGGGACTGGAACAATGTCTGGCGTCTCGCCTTCGGCGCCGAGTACCAGGCCTTGGACTGGCTTTGGTTGCGTTGCGGCTATATCTTCGACGAGGAACCTGGCGACGATTCCAACTTCGACTACATGGTTCCCGCGAACGATCGCCATATCTTCAGCTTTGGCCTCGGCTTTGATTTCACCAAGGATCTTTCGCTCGATCTAGGCTACACATACGTTAAAATCGCAGACCGCGACAATGTGCCCGCACGTCCGGCCGAAGGCGTTTACGAAACGAGCGTTTCTGGCAAGAGCCGCGTGCTTTCGGCTTCGGTCAGCTATAAGTTCTAGCCCTTGGCGTTGCCATTGCTAGGCGCGAAACAAAAAATCGCAATTTTGCCGCAATCACGCGCTTGAATTTGACCCATCGCATGGGTAAAATTTTTCCTTTTCACTTCCAGAGGGGCAGGGATACCCGCTTCCAACGAGGAAAGAGGCATATCATGAAAGCGCAGCACGACACAGTCGTGGTTTTGGACTTTGGTGCTATCAACAGCCAGGCGGCGGCGAAAATCATCCGCAACCTGAACGTCTATTGCGAGGTTCTCCCTTGCACCGCAAAGGCGGAGCGCATCTCCGCGCTTAACCCAAAGGCAATCATCCTCCAGCGCGGCGCCGCTTGCGGCGAGGCCACGGTCTCGCGCGCCCCGGCATGCGATCCCGCATCGTTCGGCGTGCCAGTGCTCGACCTGATGGACAAGGCTCCCGACGCCGCGACAATCGGCGCCTTCCTCGATGCGCAGCCCCAGATCAAGCGTGACTGGACCACACAGCGATTCATCGACGAGACAATCGCCGAGATCCGCGAGAAGGTCGGTTCAAAGCGTGTCCTGCTCGCGATGTCCGGCGGCGTCGATTCGTCCGTCTGCGCAATGCTTCTCCACAAGGCGCTCGGCGACCAGCTCACATGCGTCTTCGTCGATCATGGCTGCATGCGCAAGGATGAGCCGAAGCAGGTCGTCGATGTCTTCAAGGGCCAGTTCGGCGTGAACCTGATCGCGATCGATGGCGAGGCCCGCTTCCTCGCCGCCTGCAAGGGCGTGACGGATCCCGAGCAGAAGCGCAAGATCATCGGAGAAACCTTCATCCGCGTCTTCGAGGAAGAGGCTGGCAAGCTCGGCAAGATCGAATTTCTCGCTCAGGGTACGATCTATCCCGACATCATCGAGAGCGGCTGGGACGGCGGCAAGCCCGTCAAGTCGCACCACAACGTCGGCGGCCTTCCCAAGGACATCGGCTTCGAAGGGCTTGTCGAGCCGATCAAGTACCTCTTCAAGGACGAAGTCCGCGCGGTTGGCGAGGCTATGGGCCTTCCCCCGCACATCACACGTCGTCAGCCCTTCCCCGGTCCTGGCCTCGGCGTGCGCTGCCTTGGCGAGCTCACCAAGGAAAAGCTCGACATCCTCCGCGAGGCCGACGCCCGCTTCCGCGCCGCCCTCGAACGCAAGGGTTTCGACAAGATAGCCAGCCAGTATTTCGCGGTCCTCACCAACGTCCGCTCTGTCGGCGTGAAGAATGACGCCCGCACCTACGGCTACGCGATCTGCCTGCGCGCAGTGCAGACTGTCGATTTCATGACAGCCAAGGTCGTCGAGCTTCCAATCGACTTCCTCATCCGCATCGGTCACGAGATCGCGACCGAGGTCGAAGGCGTGAACCGCGTCTGCTACGACATCACCGGCAAGCCGCCGGCCACGATCGAGTGGGAATAATCAAATCCTTCCTTCAAAAAACGGCGCGCCGCGATTTTGGCACCAAAATCGCGG
>JAZQOE010000028.1:0-13853 GCA_045627705.1 Kiritimatiellia bacterium
TCCTGGCACCACTCCCACACGTTCCCGCTCATGTCGTGGATCCCCAGCTCGTTCGCCGCCTTCGTGCCAACCGGATGCGTCTTGCCACCGCTGTTGTCTCCGTGCCACGCGACTTCCCCGATGCTGTCCGACCCGCTGTACTTGTGCCCCCTGCCCTTCGTCCCGCCACGCGCCGCGAACTCCCACTGCGCCTCCGTAGGCAGCGCAAACTCCACTTCCGTCTGCAGCCCGTTCAGCTTCCCGATGAACTCCCGGCAGTCGTCCCAGCTCACACCCTCCACAGGAAGATCCTTCCCCTTCCACCTAGAAGGGTTGCCGCCCATCACCGCCTCCCACTGCCCCTGAGTCACCTCGGTCTTCCCCATCCAGTACCCCTTCGTCAATGTCACCTTGTGGACAGGCTTTTCGCCGCTGTAGGCATCGTCGTCGTCCGCCCCCATCACAAATGTGCCTGGCGCGACATACACCAGCTCGAACGGCACGCCTTTTACCGTCACCGTCTTCGTGGCCCCCGCCACGTCTTCCTTGATTTCCGCCAGCGTGACCGATGCCTTTCGTTCTCCCAGCCAATCGGCGGTTATTGCGAGCCTCCCCTCGTATTTCTTCCCCCCCGATGAATAGGTCACGGGACCTTCGTATTTCTTGCCCGTATCAAGGACCAGTTTCTTCGGCAGATCGTATTCCCTGCCGCCAAGCCGAAGTTTCGCGCCGGTAACCTCGCTGTCGCCTATCTTCGCCGAAACAACCGCCATCGGCCGCAGATGCGACTCCGCCTCGCGCTTCAACTTCAGCGCCTCCGGATCGTCCGCGACGAACTCGAGCGCCTCGTCCGCCGCGTCCAGGCTGAGCTGCCACTCGCCCTTCCCCGCATGCCCCTTCGCCGTCTTTACCTTCACGGCGCACTGCGCCTTCTTCGCCGTCTCGATCGCCTTGCCGTAATGGCCCAGCGCCTCGCCGAGCTTCGTCTCCGCGCCGGCGAAATCGCTCTCGTCAAGCCGCTTCGCCGCCTCGGCCTCCGCCGCCTCGGCGAGACCGAACTCGACCGCGCCAAGTTCTTTCGCGCCAGTCCGCTCGATCTCCCCCGCCAAACCGGCGATCTTCCGCTCGGACTCGCGCACCTTCCCGCGCGCCTCGGCATTGGCCTCTATCCAGTCGGCGTCGTCGCGGATGGCGTTCTTCAGTCGTTTCGCCTCGCCGAGGTCTCCCGCGGACTGCAGTTTCCCCAGCGCGGCGAGATTCGAGTCCATCGACTTGAATCGGCGCGCGAACTCCCCGTCCGCGCCCTGCCGACGCCCGAAAACCGCGTCTGCCGCCTTACGCGCCGTCGCCTTCTCCTGCAACAGCTCCTCCAACGCGCGAGCCCTCTGCCGCTCCGTCAGCTTCCGCGCGGCGTCCGCGCCTTCGGATTCCTCCAGCGCCTTCAGCGCCGCGGACGCCCGCTCCTCCGCAGCCGCCCGCTCCGCCGCAGCCGCGGCATCGGGGACGGACAATTCTTCCCCTTCGACGGATCGCAATGTCCCGCCGTCTGGTGGCGGAACCTCGGCAAGCGCGGCCTCCGCCTTCCGCCGCTCCTCCTCCGCCCTTTGCCGTTCCTCCTCTGCGCGAGCCCGTTCCTCCTCTGCGCGAGCCCGCTCTTCGGCATTGAACTTCTCCGCCTCCTCGGCTCTGGCCGTCTCCGCCTGTTTCGCGGCTTCCGCCTCCGTGGCGAGGCGGGTTCGGTAGCCATTCACGGCCAAGGCCGCGACGCAGAGCGCGAGGACACCGCATGCGGCGACGGCGACGGCGCGACGGGCGCCGCGCGGGGCGGACGGCCTCGCGCCGCCCAGTGCCGCGACGAACTCGCCGCAAGTCGCGAAGCGGTCTTCGCGCTTTTTCGACAGCGCCTTCAGCAGCGCGGCGTTGGCACCGCCGGGAAGGTCGTCGATTGGCTCGGGCGGTTCCGTCTTGACCGCATTGGACATGATAACGGGGTCGCCGGTCTCGAATGCGCCGGCGAACGGCACCGCGCCCGAAAGCAGCTCGTAGGCCATGCAGGCGAGCGCGTACTGGTCGGCCCGGCCGTCCTGCTTCTTTCCCTCCCACTGTTCCGGCGCCATGTACGGGCGCGTCCCGGAGGTGTTGCCGCCCTCCTGGCTTACGCGGCTCATCGAGGACCTTATCTCCGCCGCAAGGCCGAAGTCCAGCACGCGGGCGCGGATGTCGCCTGTCGAGGAATCCGTCTCGATCATCACGTTCTGCGGCTTCACGTCGCGGTGCACGACATGCTCGCCGTGCGCGTAGTCGAGCGCGGAGGCGATCTGCGACAGGATGCCGAGCGCCTTCTCGAAGGGGACTTTACCATCGGCGAACTGGCGCCGCCAGCTCGACAGCGTCACGCCCGGCGCGTAGGTCATCACCATCACGGGATCGCCCGCGAAGACGCGCAGCTCGCGCTTCGCCGCCTCGTCGGCGTCCCGTGCGTCCGCCGCGCGGTGCAGCACGTGCGCCGCCGCGATGTTCGTATGCGACAGCCTGGCCGTGAGCGCGAAGTTCGCGCGGACCCGCTCCATCTCCTCGGCGTTCGTCTTGAGGAGCGGGTGGAGCGTCTTGATGGCGTACTCCACGCCGGACACCGTGTCGCGAGCGAGGTACACGACGCCGAAACCGCCACCGCCCAGCTTGCGGGTCAATTCATACTGGTCGATGCGCCCGAGTACGGCGGACGCGCCGCCGCCGGGAAGCATCGTCGGCATCGAGTCGATCGATTGCTCCTGTTCGTACGGGCGCGGCTCCGCGCCTTCCGCCCGCATCGTCGGCATCGAGTCAAGGGATTGTCCGTGCATGTCCATGGGGGAAACAATACCATACGGCGAGATGGAGAGGGAAGAAAATTGGTCGGCGGGGCGGCGATTTCCAGGACAACGGACAACAGCGAACAGACGACGAGTGGCGCCGGGGGCCTTGCCTCCGAGACCCCCTGTGGATTAACGACGGCGAGGGCGCCGTCGCAACGCGCGAAATCGGGGTGTGTCCCCGGTGAAAGATAACAGATAACAGTGAACAGATAACAAGTGTTGCCGGGGGCGTCGCCCCCGAGACCCCCTGCGGATTGACGACGGCGAGGGCGCCGTCGCAACGCGCGAAATCGGGGTGTGTCCCCGGTAAAAGATAACAGATAACAGTGAACAGATAACAAGTGTTGCCGGGGGCGTCGCCCCCGCGACCCCCTGCGGGTTGGCGACGGCGAGGGCGCCGTCGCAACGCGCGAAATCGGGGTGTGTCCCCGGTGAAAGATACGTTTCAAGCAACGGCAGGGGGCTCGCCCCCTGCAACCCCCGCTCGCTCCGCCACCGCGCGTGGCGCTTCGGTCGCTACCGCTCCCTCCGCTCTCCCCACGCGCCTGGCTTCGCTCGCATCTCCCCCCTTAGGATGCAATTCTACTGTCCTGCGGAAGCGGCGAGACGGAAGCCGATGTTGAAGTACCTGCGGCCAGGGGAGTACCAGTCGCGGAGCGCGGAGCGGCAGAACCTGGCGGTGAAGTACCAGCTGCCACCACGGAACACGCGGAAATCGCCCGACCCCGCGCCAACAGGGTCTGTCACGGCGCCTGACGGATAATTCCCGTACCAGACCTGGCACCACTCCCACACGTTCCCGCTCATGTCGTGGATCCCCAGCTCGTTCGACTTCTTCGTCCCTACGGGATGCGTCTCGCGATCACTGTTACCATCGTACCACGCGACTTCGCCGATGCTGTTCGACCCGCTGTACTTGTACCCCTTGCTCTTCGTCCCACCTCGCGCCGCGAACTCCCACTGCGCCTCCGTCGGCAGCGCAAACTTGACATCGCCCTGCAACCCGTTCAACTTCTCGATGAACTCCTGGCAGTCGTTCCAGCTCACCGTCTCCACAGGAAGGTCCTTCCCCTTCCATTTAGAAGGGTTGCCGCCCATCACCGCCTCCCACTGCCGCTGCGTCACCTCGGTCTTCCCTATCCAGTACCCCTTCGTCAATGTCACCTCGTGAACTGGCTTCTCGAAGAAGTACGCATCGCTGTCGTCCGACCCCATCGCGAACGTGCCTGGCGCGACATACACCAGCTCGAACGGCACGCCTTTTACCGTCACCGTCTTCGTGGCCCCCGCCTTGCTTCCCTCGCCCTTCGACTCCTTCAGCGCCACCGCGAACTCCTTCTCGCCCTTCCAGTCCGCCTTCGACTGTCGCGCGGCCTCCGCCTCCGTGGCGAGGCGGGTTCGGCAGCCATTCACGGCCAAGGCCGCGACGCAGAGCGCGAGGACACCGCATGCGGCGACGGCGCGCGGCTGCGCGCCCTCAGGCCGCATCGTCGGCATCGAGTCGAGGGATTGCTCCTGTCCGTACGGGCGCGGCTCCGCGCCTTCCGATTGCATCGTCGGCATCGAGTCAAGGGATTGTCCGCGTGTGTCCATGAAGGGATAATACCATGTGGAACAGTGACGATGGAAGAAATTTGGTCAGCGGCGCGCCGCGTTTTTTGAGATAACAGATAACAGTGAACAGATAACAAGTGTCGCTGGGGGGCTTCGCCCCAAGTACCCCTGTCGATTGGCGACCACGCGGGACTCGCGTCCCCCTGTTTAGCCACCATGCAGCCCGAAGGCCAGGGGACCGTTCGTCCCGAACGGTCACGCGCCGGGATCGGCCACGTCGATCAACTCGATCATGTCGAGATGATCGAGTTGATCGATATGCTCGACGTGACCGATCTCGGCAAAATCGCAACGCAGGCCGGCGGAATCAGGTGTAGCGCAAGACTTCGTCAATGGTGGTATAGCCGTCAAGGATGTTGCGTACGCCGTCTTCGCGCATCGTCTGCATTCCGAGCTCGCGCGCCTTTTCTCGGATTACAAGCGTGGGCTTGCGCTCGTTGATAAGCTCGCGGATTGGCTCGGTCACGCGCAGATACTCGTAGATGCCCTTTCGACCGCGGTAGCCGGTGCCGTTGCAAGTCTGGCACCCGCGGCCGTAGTAGAAGGGACGGTCGCCGACATCCTGCGCGGTGAGGTTCAGGCGACGCAGCACTTCCTCGTCGGGCGGGTACGGGGTCTTGCAGTCCTTGCAGATCGTCCTGACGAGTCGCTGGCCCAAGACAGCCTCGAGTGTCGAGGAAATCAGGTACGGCGCGACGTCCATATCGATCAGACGGGTGACGGCGCCCGCGGCGTCGTTGGTGTGCAGGGTCGAGAAGACCAAGTGGCCGGTGAGCGACGCCTCGACCGCGACTTCGGCTGTCTCGTAGTCGCGGATTTCGCCGATCATCATCACGTCTGGGTCTTGACGGAGGAACGCGCGGAGCACCTTCGGGAAGGTGTTTCCGACCATCGGGTTCACAGGCACCTGGACAATGCCGTCGATATCGTATTCGACAGGTTCCTCGGCGGTGAGCAGCTTCAGGTCAACCGTGTTGATTCGCTTCAGGCAGGAATAGAGCGTGGTCGTCTTGCCGGAACCGGTCGGACCCGTCACGATGATGATGCCATTCGGCTTCTCGATATCCATCGTGAGCATGTCGAAGAGCGATTCGGGCATGCCGAGGTTTTCGAGGTCGAGCTGGACTACGCCCTGGTCGAGGACACGAAGCACCACCGATTCGCCGAATTGCGTCGGGAGGCATGACACACGGAGGTCGATCTGGCGTCCCGCGACGGTGAGCGAGATACGGCCATCCTGCGGCACGCGGCGTTCCGCGATGTTCAGGTTGGACATGACCTTCACGCGCGAGATGATCGCGAGCGCGAGGTGCTGCGGGGGCGACTGCAGTTCGTAAAGCGCGCCATCGACTCGATAGCGGATCTTGAAGTCTTTTTCGAATGGCTCGAAATGGATGTCGGAAGCGCGCGCCGTGACCGCCTGGTAAAGCACGAGGTTCACGAAGCGGACGATCGCGGAAGAGTTCGCGGCGTCGAGTACCTCGCGCTCGCTTTCTTCTCCAGAGGTCGCTTCCGTGTTTTGCTCGAACATCGGCTCGAGCGTATTCAGCATGTCGGCGACGGTCTGCGAGTCGTCGCCATAGAACTCGGCGATACGCGCCTCCACATCCGACTCGCGGGCGATCGCATACGAAACATCGCGGCTCAAGACGAACATGAGTTCGTCCATGACCTGCGGTTCGATGATGTTCGCGGTGGCGAGCGTCACCGATCCCGGGGCCGCGGCGACAGGCACGACGCTGTACATGCGGGCGACGCCGGCGGGGATCGACTTGATGAGATCCTGCGAGAGCTGTATCGCGGAGAGATCGATCACGTCGCAGCCCTGATAGGCGGCGATCATGGCGAGGAGATCATCCTCGGTCACGAACTCCTGCTCGATGAGAAGCATACGGATCGTCTTGCCGCTGCGGACATGCTCGTCATTGAGCTCTTCCGCCTGGGCTGAATCGAGGAGACCGTTGTTGATGGCAAGGTCGAGAAGCGGATCGCGGAGCTCCTGCTTCTTCTCGTGTTCGACGGGTTCTGTTGCGTCCATATTCTTGAAACCTTTCCTGTGGGCTATTTCTGGCCGAGGTGTTCCTTGAGGCGTTGGACGACTGTATCGGGATCCTGGCTCTTGGTGATCAGGTCGTCGTAGCTGATCTTGCCGGCGAGATAGAGGTCGAGGAGGCTGCCATCGAGGGTGATCATGCCGAACTTGGCTCCAGTCTGGATATCCGAGTTGATCTGGAAGGTCTTGTTGTCACGGATTCGCGAACGGATGCCGGGTGTGGTGATCATGATCTCGAACGCGGCCACGCGCCCCGGCTTGTCGGCGCGCGGCAGAAGCAGCTGCGATATGACGGCGACAAGGCCGACGGAAAGCTGCGTGCGAATCTGCTCCTGCTGGTCGGTCGGGAAGGAATCGACGATACGGTCGATCGTCGCCGCCGCGCCTGTGGTGTGCAGCGTGCCGAAAACCAAGTGGCCTGTTTCCGCGGCGGTGATCGCGGCATGGATCGTTTCGAGGTCGCGCATTTCACCGACGAGGATCACATCGGGGTCCTGGCGAAGCGCGCGGCGGATTGCCTCGGCGAAGCTCGGCACGTCGGCGCCGACCTCGCGCTGCGTCACGGTCGATTGCTTCGAGTAGTGGTAGAACTCGATTGGGTCTTCGATCGTGATGATGTGGCAGTTGCGCTTGTGGTTGATCACATCGAGCATCGAGGCAAGCGTGGTTGACTTGCCGGAACCCGTGGGACCAGTAACAAGGATTAGTCCGCGCGGCTTGTAGAGCAGCTCCTGCACCTGTTCGGGAAGGCCAAGTTGCTGGAGGGTCATGAGAGTTGTCGGAATCACACGCATCACGATGCCGTAGTTCCCGCGCTCCTTGAAGGAACTCACGCGGAAGCGCGTGCCATCGTCCAGCGCGAGCGCGTAGTCGGCGCCGCCATGCGCTTCGATCTCGTCGAGCTGCACCTTCTGCGTGACCTCGCGGAGAAGGTCAGCGACGTCATCCGGGCTGAGGGTCGCCATCTGCGTTTGCGGCGCGAGATTGCCGTGGATGCGCAGAAGCGGAACCGCGTGGGCGCGGATGTGAAGGTCGGACGCGCCCTTTTCGACGGTGAACTCCATGAGGCGCTTCATCGAGATGTAGGTGCGCACGCTTATGCCGACGCCAGTGTGGCGGCGGTAGATGGTCGCCTTGAGCTTGTGGCCATCGATCTCAAGCGCGAAGTTCGATTCCTTCCTTGCGTTGAACTGCTCGATCTGCCCGGCCGTCGCGAACGACTGCATCATGTCGAGCACATCCTGCTCCGCAAGGGCGTCCATCTCCAGTGGCACATCCTCGCCTCCAAGGCGCAGATGGGGGACAGAATTTGCGTTCACGGTGAGTTCCGAGGCGTTCTCGGAAACCATGACGCTTACCAAATCGCGGAAAATACCTTCGTTTGCCATTTTAATCCTCGTCTCCCATTGTGGCGCGCAACACTTCCTCGAGCGTGGTCATGCCGGAAGTCACCTTGAGAAGTCCGTCCTCGCGCAACGTGCGCATGCCCATCTGACGGGCGTGTGCGCGGAGAACGGTCGATGGCGCCTGTTCAAAGATCATGCGCTGAATCGCATCATCCACCATGAATATTTCGAAGATGCCCTTTCGTCCCTTGTAGCCGCTGAGGCTGCAGATCGGGCAGCCGCGGCCCTTGTAGAGTTCGGCGTGGCCCATGTTCTTCGCAGCGTTGCCAAGCATGCGGAGTTCGCGGTCTGTCGGCGTGTAGGTTTCCTTGCACTCCTTGCAGATTGCGCGGACAAGTCGCTGGGCTAGCGCGGCGCGGACAGCGGAGGCGACAAGGAATGGCTTGACTCCGATATCGAGCAGACGCGTAATCGCGCTCGGAGCGTCGTTGGTGTGGAGGGTCGAGAAGACCAAGTGACCGGTGAGCGCGGCTTCGAGCGCGATATCCGCAGTCTCGCCGTCACGGATTTCGCCGATCATCACGATGTTCGGCGCCTGACGCAGGATGGAGCGGAGCGCGGCGGAGAAGTCGAGTCCGACATCGCGGTTCACCTGGACCTGGTTGACGCCTGAAAGCTGGTATTCGACAGGATCTTCGACCGTGATGATCTTGCGGTCGGGAAGGTTGATCTGCGTAAGGCAGGCGTACAGGGTCGTCGTCTTGCCGGAACCGGTCGGGCCCGTGACGAGCACCACGCCGTCTGGCGAGTTGATCAGGCCCTCGAACTTCTGCTGGTCGTCGAGAAGAAAGCCTAGTTCGGGGAGACCGAGCTGCAGGCTCTTCTTGTCGAGGATACGCATGACGATCGACTCGCCATGGTTCGTCGGCACCGTCGATACGCGGAGGTCGATGTCGCGACCGCCCGCGTTGACCTGGATACGGCCGTCTTGTGGGATGCGGCGTTCGGAAATCTTCAGGTTCGCCATGATCTTCACGCGCTGGAGGATGGCGGACTGCAAACGCTTCGGGGGATTCTCCGCCTCCACGAGCACGCCATCGACGCGGTAGCGCACGCGGAAGGTCTTTTCCATCGGCTCGAGGTGGATATCGGATGCGCGGCGCTTGAAGGCCTCGGTGATGATCAGGCTCACGAGACGGATCACAGGCGCATCGCCGTCTTCATCGGCGTTGCCGGAATCGGCATCGGAGCGCGTGGAAATATCGACATTGTCGCCGCCCATCTGTCCGAGAACCGACTCAAGGTCTGTCTGGCCGGGATAGAAGCGCTCCATCAGCTTCGCGATTTCCGCGCGCGGCGCGACAATGCCCGTGACCGTGCAGTTCAGCATGTACTGGAGACGGTCTAGTGCCTCGAAGTTCATCGGGTCGGGCATTGCGACTGTGAGCGTTCCGTCCTCTGCCTTGGCAACAGGCACCACACCGAACTTGTGCGCCTCAGCATGGGGGATTTCCTTCTTCAGGACCTCCTTCTGGATTTCATCGATGTTGTCCGAAAGAGTCTCGGCCATCTCCATGCCGAACTCCTCGGCGAGATTCCTGAGGATCTCGACTTCGGAAATCACGCCGCTTTTCAGCAGCACATCGACCGCGGACTCGCCCTCTTCCTTGAGGGACATCGCCGCCGCATCGACCTGCTCGGGGGTAACAAGCCCCCGCTCCTGCAGCATCTGCAGCACATATTCGTCATTGGAAGTCATGCTTTACGCTCCCTGTAAACAGTTAACCAAGCTTTTTCGCGACAAGTGCGGAAACCTTCTTCGGATCGGCCTTGCCCTTGCTCTTCTTCATGACCTGGCCCACGAAGAATCCCGCGGCTGATTTCTTGCCGGCCTTGAAATCGGCGACGGGGCCAGGGTTTGCGGCGATCGCTTCATCGACCCACGCCTCGAGCGCGCCATCGTCGGAAACGGCACCAAGGCCACGTTCCTCGACTGTCTTCGCCGGATCCGCGATCGCGCCGGAGAGCACTTCGGGAAGGAGTTCCTTGAGCGTCGGCCCGTTGATGGTACCGGCGACGGAAAGGTTTACAAGCGCGGAAAGCGCCGCTTCGGTGCCGGCGGCGAATCCGTTGGCGTTGAACCAGCTCATCACGTCGCCCATGAAGACATTGCAGAGCGCCTTCGGATTCTTCGATGTCGATGCCGCAAGCTCGAAGTAGTCGGCGAGGTGCTTCGCCTGTGCGAGGACTTCGGCGTCATATTCGGTGAGGCCATACTGCGAGGCCATGCGCTCGCGGCGGGCGGACGGCAGTTCCGGCAACGCCTTGCGCCACTCCTCGATCTGCTCGTCGGTCAACTGCACGGGCAGCAGGTCTGGTTCAGGGAAGTAACGGTAGTCGTGCGCGTCTTCCTTCGTGCGCATCGAGTAGGTCGCGCCGCTTTCGGCATCCCACCGGCGCGTCTCCTGGACGATTCGCCCGCCACCGTCGAGAATCGCCGACTGGCGGTCGATCTCGAAGCGGAGCGCGTCGCGCACTCCCTTGAAGGTGTTAAGGTTCTTGAGTTCGCTCTTCGTGCCAAGCGGCGCGGACTCGTCAGCGCGCAAGCTCACGTTTACGTCGCAGCGGAGGTTGCCTTCCTCCAGGTTGCAATCGCTCACGCCGAGGTAAACAAGCGTTTCCTTGAGCGCGTGGAGGAAGTCGAAGGCCTCTTCCGGCGAACGAATGTCAGGCTCCGTCACAATCTCCATAAGCGGCACGCCAGCGCGGTTGAAATCGACGCCGCTGCAGCGCGCGTAGTGCGTGTTCTTCGCGACATCCTCCTCCAGGTGGATGCGCGTGAGACGGATGCGGCGCGGCTCCGGACGCCCCTCCCCGGCCGGCAGCGTGATGCCGCCGCCGAGGCAGATCGGTTTGTCGTACTGCGAAATCTGGTAGTTCTTCGGCATGTCGGGATAGAAGTAGCTCTTCCTGTCGAACTTGCTGAAGCGCTGCACATCGCATCCGAGCATCAGGCCCGCCATGGCGGTCATTCGCACTGCGGCGCCGTTGATCACGGGCTGCGCGCCAGGATAGCCGAGGCACACCGGGCACACATGCGTGTTCGGCTCGTCGCCATGTCGCACCGCGCAGGTGCAGAACATCTTCGACTCGGTCTTGAGCTGGACGTGAATTTCCAGCCCTATCGTTGGGAGGTATTTCATGGCGTATGCTTCACGGGTTTCGTTTCCAATCCGAACTTCATGCAGAGCCATTTCAAGATTTCCATCTGGTCGTCTTGCGAGGCTCTCCGAAGTTGCGACTTGAGGTTGATAAAATCGGGTTTGGCCGGGGCCGCATTCTGAAGCCCCTCGTTGCAATTCGAGCAAATGGCCCTGAGATTGCCGATGGAATCATCGCCCCCTTTGCTCTTATCGATGATATGCCCCATCGTCAAGCGTATCGTGCGACCCGGATGATATGGATCTGGATCACCAGCGCCCAAACCGCACATCTGGCAGGTATAGCCGTTGCGTTCCAAAACCAGCGCACGAGTCTCCTTTGAAATTTCGCGCTTGAATGCTGGAACACGATGGTCGTTGACAAGAATGTATTCGCCGGGCTTCAAATCCGCACGATCCCTGTTCGAAATGATTCTGTACCCTTCCTCGTCGCGTAGCTCGCGAAGACGGCGCGCCCATTCTGCCACGTTCCCCGAGGCTTTTTGCAACTGCGCAGAAGTCACAACCTGACCTATATGGGCCATGAGATATTCGAGTATCTTGGTTTTCGATCCTTTTTTCATTCCTTGTCCGTTTCTTCAAAGGCCTTGCGGATAGCCGAACCAACGGCCTTCGCGACTGGTGGGGGAAAGGCGTTTCCAATCTGGCGATACTGGATGGTCTTCCCACCGAAAAAGCGCCAAGTGTCGGGGAATCCCTGTATGCGAGCCGCCATGCGAAGCGTCAAACGCGGCATTAAATCGACCGGAAAATCAGCAGCGGGTGGATCGTTTGCAAGCACCCTGCCATCGATTCCCATGGATGCCCACTGACGGCGAGCGCGTGTTGGGCCGAGATCCGGTCCTCCATGCTTTCGTGAGCCGCCTACCAGTGTTGGAGCAACATCGTTTGCTTTTGCCGCAATGGCCGCAGCTCCCGCCCATCCATCGGCTGCAAGCAAGTCCCCGATTGCCTCGCCAACGGAGACACGATTGCCCTTGGGCAACGGCCACTTGAAATGCGACATGTCATCGGGACTAAGCGCCACAAGGACAAAACGCGGACGCAGTTGAGGAACGCCATAGTCTGCAGATTCCAAAACCTTGCACGAAACGGCATAGCCCATGTCCTCAAGCGTACCGATAATTTTTTTCCTGTAATCGGCGAACTTGTCAGACATCAATCCCCTTACATTCTCCAGTTGGATTCCACGAGGACGAATCTTTTCTATGATGTGAAGGGCTGCGGGAAACAAATCGCGTTCGTCATTTTCGCCCAGTTGCTTGCCGGCGATTGAAAATGGCGGACAAGGCACACCGCCGGCAAGCAAGTCGCAATTCATGTACGGGGCGGGATCAAAGGTTCGGATATCCTGACAAATTACCTTCCACTTTGGACGATTCAATATCAGTGTCCGGCAGAAGTCAGGCTCGTACTCTACACAAGCAAGATGGTCGAACCCGGCCTGCTCGTATCCGAGGGCCTGTCCGCCTCCGCCTGCGCAAAGTTCAAGAACCGTGTACTTCTTCGGCATCGTTACCGTCCGTCCATTCAACCACGCACTTGCTCGTACATGTCGGCGACGCGGAGAATTGTCGATTCCGCGAATGCGGGGCCAAGCACCTGCAGGCCAACGGGCAACCCTGCCGCGGTCTTGCCACACGGCACGGAAATGCCGCAAAGGCCGGCGAGGTTGGCGGTGACCGTGAAGATGTCGGAAAGATACGCCTTCATCGGATCGTCGGCATTGCCTCCGATCTTCCACGCCGGAACAGGGCTGGCGGGCGCGAGGATCGCATCGCACGAGCGGAAGGCCTCCTCGAAGTCGCGCCTGATCAGCGTGCGGACCTTCTGGGCCCGCAGATAGTAGGCGTCGTAGTAGCCGCTAGAAAGGACGTACGTTCCAAGGACGATTCGGCGCTTGACCTCCTCGCCGAAGAACTGCGCGCGAGTGCGCTTGTACATGTCGATCGGCGACTCCGCATCCGCCGCGCGCTGCCCATAGCGCACGCCGTCGAAGCGCGCAAGATTCGCGGATGCCTCGGCGGTCGCAAGCACGTAGTATGTCGCAACGGCGTATTCGGTATGCGGAAGCGAGACCTCGACAATCTCCGCGCCAGCCTTGGCGCAAGCCTCGGTTGCCTCACGGACGTGCGCCGCGACATCTGGATCGACACCTCCAACGAAGTATTCCTTCGGCAGCCCCAGCTTCATGCCCTTCAAATCGCGCGGGCCATTCTCGAGCGCGGCGAGATAATCGGGCACCTCGCGGTCGAGCGACGTCGCATCATGCGGATCGACTCCAGCGATCGTGCCGAGCAGGAACGCGGCGTCCTTGACGTCGCGCGCCAGCGGCCCGATCTGATCGAGCGAGCTTGCGTAGGCGACAAGCCCATAGCGCGAGACTCGCCCGTATGAAGGCTTGAGTCCGACGCAACCGCAGAACGACGCCGGCTGGCGGATCGATCCGCCGGTATCGGAACCAAGCGCGGCGATCGCGGCGCCGCCAGCGACCGCGGCGGCGCTGCCGCCGCTCGAACCGCCAGGCACATGGTCGGGCGCGGCGGGATTCTTCGCGGGGCCATGACACGATCCCTCGGTCGAAGAACCCATCGCGAACTCGTCCATGTTGGTGCGTCCGGCGAAGACCGCGCCTTGCGCACGCAGTTTGCCGATCGCGGTGGCGTCGTAAAGCGAAGTGTAGCCGTCGAGAATGCGCGAGCAGCAACCGCACGACTGTCCGAGAACGTTTATGTTGTCCTTGACCGCGAGTGGAACGCCGAGAAGTGCTCCGGGCTGCTTCGCC
>JAZQOE010000029.1:0-5513 GCA_045627705.1 Kiritimatiellia bacterium
AACTCAAACGGGGACACACCCCGATTTCGTTCCCGTTTGCTATCGCTTTACTTGAACGAAATCCAGGCATATAATCGCGAAACAAACGAACACGGGGTGCTAGCCTTGCATGGCGCATGGCGGCTGAGAAAAGACCCGAGAACTTGATCAGGGTAATGCCTGCGAAAGGAATGAATGAATAAGCGAACTGGCGTTTTCGCCAATGGTCTCATCTGGTTTGGCGCGGCGGTTTCGATCGCCGAAATTGAGGCCGGGTTTTCAATCGGGGGAAATGTAGCCGCCCTCATTGTCGGCCACATTCTCGGCGGAACCATGCTTTTCGCGGCCGGCCTGGTCGGCGCGACATCGGGTAAAAACGCGATGGAAACCACCGAACGCACTTTCGGCAAGGCCGGGATGCGTTTCTTCGCCTTGCTAAACCTTGCGCAGTTGATCGGGTGGACGGCCGTCATGATCGCCCAGGGCGGCGATGCGGTTTCCACGCTCACTGGGTTTTCACCCCTTTGGCCATGTGTCATACTGGCCGTGCTGATTGGCGCATGGATATTCATCGGGTTTGGCGACAAGCTACATCTCGCCGCAATCGCGATGGGATTGCTTGCCTTGCTTTCGATCGTCCTTACATGGAAATTGCTTGGGATCGAAAAAACTGCGGGAACCGAAAGCGTTGGATTCTGGCCTGCGTTTGAAGTGTCGATTGCGATGCCGCTTTCCTGGCTTCCGCTTATTTCCGATTACACATCCGCAGCGAAGCGGCCGCATGCTTCGACGGCTGTTTCGGCAATCGTCTATACTGCCGTCAGCATCTGGATGTATGCGGTTGGCATGATGCTTTCGTACATCGGCGCATCATCCGTTGCCGATGGAATCATCAAGTCGGGAATTGGCATTGCGGGATTGATAGTGGTTGGATTCTCCACGGTGACGACGACATTCCTCGATGCCTATTCGGCGGGCGAAACGTCAAAGGCGATTTACGGAAAGACGCCGCCGCGCCTGACAGGGGTGATAGTTTGCGCCATTGGCTGCGCTCTTGCGGTGTCGGGGATAATGGGCCGCTACATCAACTTCCTCTATCTCGTGTCATCGGTATTCGCACCAATGGCGGCGGTATTGGTCATCGACCATTACTTCGTCAAGAAAGGGTTGAAATGGTGGAATCTCAGCGCCTGGCTTGCTGGTTTCCTGACCTACCAATTTGCGGGATCATCGCCGCTAGGCCCCACACTTTCCTCCATTCTAGTTGCCGCAATCGCCGCCGCAATACGTTGCCGACACCTTTCGATATTCATTGGTATTCAAGAAGTTAACCATGGTTCATAAATAGTCTGTCCCTTTAAGCACTTGTTATATGTTCACTGGCCCATAAATAGTTTGTCCCTTTAAGACGGGAGAAGCGAGCAAAGAATGCCAAATGGTGAAACAGACTTGTAACAAAGTTTATCAAGCCCTATCATTGAACGTCGCATGTCTTTGAAAATCAGACATGCTTACTCCGAAAGGAAATCGAAATGAAGAAACTAGTTTGTCTCGCCCTTGCATCTGCGGTTCTCGCGGTTGTTGTCGGTTGCGGCGGATCTTCCGCCAATCGCGCAATTGTCGCCGTGCCGAATGACACGACCAACGAGGCGCGCGCGCTGATCATCCTCGACCAGCTCGGTTTCATCCAGCTCAAGGAAGGCGTCGGCATCCAGGCGACAGTGATGGATATCGTCGATAAAAAGGGCCTGGATATCCGCGAGGTCGAAGCCGCGCAGCTTCCCAACGTTCTACCTGATGTCGATTACGCCGTGATCAACTCGAATTTCGCGATTTCCGCCGGGCTCAACCCGATGGAGGATTCCCTCGCGATGGAAGGCGCATATTCCGCATACGCGAACATCCTCGCCGTGAAGGAAGGCGCCGAGAATACGCCGGCGATTCGCGCTGTTGTCGCCGCCCTCGGCAGCAAGAAGGTCGCCGATTTCATCCTTGGGAAATACGCCGGTTCGGTTGTCTCGGTCGTCGCCAATCCCGGCGATGGCTACGATGCCGGCATCGACTATGCCGCCCTCGACGGCGCGGTGGTGAAGGTCGCGGCGTCTCCAACGCCCCATGCCGAAATCCTTGCGATCGCGAAGGACATCCTCGCGGAACGCGGCATCAAACTCGAAGTCGTCGAGTTCACCGACTATGTCCAGCCCAACATGGTGGTCGAAAGCGGAGAACTCGATGCCAACTACTTCCAGCACAAGCCCTACCTCGATGATTTCAACAAGGAAAACCACACGCATATCGTCTCCGCCGCTGCGATCCATGTCGAGCCGATGGGCGTCTATGGCGGCCGCCAGAAGTCCTTCGATATCCTCAAGAAGTAGTATTCCGGCATGATTGAAATCCGCGATCTGTCGAAGCGTTTCACCGTCGGCGGGCGCGATGTCCATGCGCTGAAGCATGTGGACATCCGCATCGAAGACGGCGAAATCTTTGGTATCATCGGCATGAGCGGAGCAGGGAAGTCAACGCTCGTGCGCTGCATCAACATGCTCGAGCGCCCGACTTCGGGCACGGTGCTCGTGGATGGACACGACATGGTGCTCCTCAACGCCGAGGAGCTTCGTCTCGCTCGGCGCAAGATCACGATGATTTTCCAGGGCTTCAATCTGCTGATGCAGCGCACATGCCTTGCGAACATCTGCTTCCCGCTCGAGCTCGCCGGCATTTCGCGTGCGACGGCAGCGCGCCGCGCCAATGAACTGCTTGAGCTCGTCGGCCTGCCCGACAAGGCCGCGGCCTATCCCGCGCAGCTTTCCGGCGGACAGCAACAGCGCATCGCCATCGCCCGCGCGCTTGCGACAGAACCGCGCGTGTTGCTGTGCGACGAAGCGACCAGCGCGCTCGACCCGAAGACGACCCACGACATCCTGGCGCTTCTTCGCGACATCAACCATCGCCTTGGAATCACGATGGTTGTAATCACCCACCAGATGAGCGTGGTCGAGGAAATCTGCGCGCGCGTCGCGATTCTCGACCAGGGACAAGTCGTTGAGCAAGGCACGGTAGCCACGGTTTTCGCGCGTCCGAAGTCCGCCGCCGCGAAGCGACTCGTCTTCCCCGATGGCGTCGAGGAAATGACCCCCGCGCCCAGCGAGCGCATAGTGCGAGTCGTATTCAACGGCTCGCTCACCGCCGACAAGCCGCTCATCACGCAGATGGCGATCGACGAGCACATCGCCGCGAACATCCGCTATGCTTCGACGCGCTGCCTCGATGGAAAGGTTTACGGCACGATGCTTCTCGGCCTTCCGGACAGCGACGATGTTTTCCAACGCGCGAAAAACTACCTTGCCGAAGAGCAGGTTGTTTCAGTGGAGGAGGTCTGATCATGGAACCCGGCTTCTTCTCCCCTGAAAAAATCAACGAGGCGCTTGCAATCCTTCGCAACGAAGTCCCATTCGCGATTTGGGAGACATTCTATGCGACGGTCCTTTCGACCGCGTTCGCGATTGTGCTGGGGCTTCCGCTCGGTGTACTGCTCGTTGCCGGCGAGAAAGACGGCGTATTGCCACTTCCGCGTCCGGTGATGGTTACGCTCAACGCCGTGATCAACATCCTGCGTTCCGTGCCGTTCCTGATCCTCATGATCATGGTCATTCCGCTTACTCGCGCCCTGATGGGCACGACTATCGGGACGGCCGCGTCGATCGTGCCGCTTGTGATCGCGGCATTTCCGTTTGTCGCGCGCCTGGTTGAGTCCAGCCTGCGCGAAGTGAATCCCGACCTGATCGAGATGGGGCAAAGCATGGGTGCCTCGCCGATGCAGATCATCTTCAAGGTGATGCTGCCCGAAAGCGTTCCGTCGCTTGTCTCCAACTTCACGATCGCGATCACGACCATCCTTTCCTACACCGCGATGAGCGGCATAATCGGCGGCGGCGGCCTTGGCAAGATCGCCATCAACTATGGCTACTACCGCTACAAGTATCTCGTGATGCTCATCGCGGTCATCATACTTGTCGCGATGGTCGAGCTTTTCCAGCAGATTGGAACGCGTCTCGCCATCCGTTCCGACAAGCGCAAAAATTGATTTTTTTCGATTGCGCCTTGTTATATATTTGCGCTACGCTACTTAAAGTTAAATACGGCTCTAGCCGGAGAACTATTAAGCTCCGTTGTAGCACAATATGTTTGGCGCAAAGGTATGAAGGGTATAGTTTCCTCGTTCGTAACAGCGAGAGCCGCGTTCGCGCTGTCAGTCGGTATTGCGTCCGCGTATCAGGACGACTTTATTTCGACGGCGGATGATTCCGTCTCGAAGATCATCCGCTCGGATGGAACAATCGTGTATGTCTTCAGGCTATAGCGGCACTGCTTCTACGCTTTCTGTTCCAGGTCTTTCCGCTGTGACCGCATATGGCGGTGGTGGCGGCACCGGCTGGAATACCGGTAATGCCGTCAGCACGTCCGAGCAGGCTCCCATCGCGAATGGCGGCGGTGGCGCGGAAGCGAACCATTCTGGCGGTACCGGCATCGATCACAAGGGTGGCAATTCAGTCCATGGCGATGGTGGTACTGGTTATGAAAATGCCCCTGGTGGTGGCGGTGGCGGCGGTTATAGCCCCGAAACCATCGGTGGCAAGGGCGGCGATGGCGCTGTCATCCTCCGTGTCCATGCCGCAGGTTTCTTTGTTTGCGATTCATTCCACGGCAATACTTCCTATACGGCTTATGGAACCGTCAAGGCGGGTTATATGCCCGCAATGACGACTGGCGACGAATACCAGCTTTCACTCGAAAGCAATCCCGCCAACCTCGCCGCCGGCGATTGGATCCAGTATAGCGCTTCGGCCCAGATGCCCTCGTTCACGTTCCCAGTTGGTACGCAGTATGGCGATGTGACGGTTTGGCTCCACGTCCGTTCCACTGGAAACGTCACATCCTACTCTTCTTCGATTGAATACATCAATCCGGCGTCTGCCGCCCCTGTCGTCGTTACGAAGGGGTACTATGTTACCTGCTCGCCGGTATCACCACCCGCGACGATGGCGCACTCTACGTGGGCTCGCCCGCGATCGGCGCCGCCGCTGACGGCTCGAACTACGGCTGCTACCAGGGCGCCGGCATTGCATTCCCCGCCGCGCGTACCTTCTACGTGCGTCCGGACGGCAATGACGTAAACGACGGCCTCGCGAATACCGCCGGTGGCGCTTTCGCGACGCTCGCTGGCGCTTTCAACCGCGACTTCGTCCCTGGCGACACGATCCGCGTCGCTGCCGGCACATACTCCGGCACCGCCACGCTGACGGCTATCGGCACATCCAACCATCCAATCAAGCTCGTCGCCGATGGCGCGGTCATCCTCAATGCCGACCTCAACGGCCACAATCCGCGCATCGTCGATGACCGCGTTGACATTGGCGCCTACGAAATCTTCCTCCAGGGCACCATCTTGCTAATCCGCTAACCGGAAGCAAACGGGCATCCTCTAGACAAAAAAAACGGAGGCGCCCGAAGATTATCAGCCGACCGGCTTT
>JAZQOE010000030.1:0-5724 GCA_045627705.1 Kiritimatiellia bacterium
TGATAGCAATGAAAATTATGATGATAAATTTTACTATCATTCCGCAAAAACGGGGACAGGCCACGTTTCCTCAATAACTGAACAGCGTCAGATCGATCGCGTCGAACAATTCGATCACATCGATCATCTCGACATGATCGACCAAAAGCTCTGCGACGGCACCCTCGCCGTCGCCTCCGCGCCGGAATTACGCCACGCCATGGCCCTTGGGCCAAAATGCGCATGCCAAGAAGGCGCGCGCCCCTTGCGGGCGGGCGCAATCGGGTGTACAAGTGGCCCCGATGGCCTGCCGCTACTTTCCGCCGCTTACGCCGTATCCGAAAAGGGCGAAATCGCCTTTTACGGGATCGCCAGGGAAGATTTCGGCGAAGGCGGCGGTGATTTCGCGGACGGTTTGAATGTCCTGCTGCTTGCGGGATGTAAGGCCAAGGTTCAGCGCGTTGCGGTGGACATGGACGTCAAGCGGCATAAGCAGTTCGGCCGGAGACGTGTTCTTCCAGATTCCGAAATCGACTTTGCCGTCGTTGCGGACAAGCCATCGCCGCATCATGTGGATTTTCTTGTTCGCGGCCTTTGGATTGTCCTTCTGGCCGAAGATTACAGTCCGAAATTCCTCAGGTTTTAGTTGCTCTAGCGATTGGTTGCCCGAATACCATTCGCGAAGGCGCGTACAGATTTCCGCTATTTCAGACCATTTGACAGTGCGATGGATGCTCACGGGATCGTTGCGGTATTCTCCAGACATTACATATTCGAAGGGGCGCCACTCCATTTCCTCGAAAAGGCGTTCGCAATCGCGAACGATCATTGCGCGCCGTCCCCACGCAAAGTGCGCCGAGAATATGGCGGCAACCTCGATATCCCTGACATCTGCCCCCTGCCGCAGAAACCTGCGCGGGAAAATGCTAGGATCCTCCTGGAAGTATTCGAGATCGTTGTATTTCTCGGCCCATTCGACGAGTTTCTGCCTGATTTCGTTGTCCATGGTCGCTTGAATGTAAACCTCTTGTTTGCGCGCAAGTGTATCATAGACACCAAATCTTGCAACTGTCGCCGAACATGGTTCGCGGTTGTTCCTGTGCCATTGACGCACAAATGCTTTCTGCTATCATTTTCCGCGGAGGAAGACCGATGCAGATTGTACTTGGCATAACAGGCTCGATCGCCGCCTACAAGGCCGCCGAACTGACCAGGCTCATGGTCAAGGAAGGCTGGTCTGTCCGCGTTGTCATGACCGAGGCCGCCACCAGATTCATCACTCCGCTTACGATGCAGACGCTTTCGCGCAATCCCGTCGGCGTCTCGATGTTCGACACTCCCGCGGAATGGAAGCCGGAACACATCGCGCTTTCGGAGTTCGCCGATACGCTGGTGATCGCGCCCGCCTCCGCGAACACCATCGCGAAACTGGCGCATGGCATCGCCGACAACCTCCTTACCGCCACCGCGCTCGCATGCCCCGCGCCGCTGGTGATAGCGCCCGCGATGAACGACGGGATGTATGACCATCCCGCCACTCGCGACAACATCCAGCTTCTCAAGGAGCGCGGCGCGGTATTCGTCGATCCGGACTCCGGCGATCTCGCGTGCGGGCGTGAAGGCCGCGGCCGCATGGCCGAACCGGCCAGGATTTTCGAGGCCATCATCAATCTTTAACCAATAGTCCAAAGGAGCATCCACAGTGAAATCCAGCAAGTTGTTTCTCGCCGCGATCGGCGCAATCGCCGCCGCTTCGCTTGTCACATCCGGTTGCGCAAGCTTCTGCCCAGGCGCGACGCAGACGCCCGATGCCGCCAATGTCCGCCTCGCGGCAATCTTCGCCGACCACGGCGTGTTGCAGCGCGATTGCCCGATCCCCGTCTGGGGCTGGGCCGAACCGAATGGCGTGGTTTCCGTCTCGCTCGATGGCGGCAAGGCTTACACCGCCGTCGCCGATGCCGATGGCAAATGGTCCGTCACTCTCCCGGCGCACAAGGCCGATGGCGGCAAGGCGCATACGCTCACGGTTTCAGGCAAGGAGACAATCTCCATCGTCGATCTTCTCTTCGGCGACGTGTGGCTCTGCTCCGGCCAGTCGAACATGGCTTTCGCGCTTGGTTCGGCCGACACTGCCGACGAAGCGATCGCCAATGCGGACATCCCGCAGCTCCGCCATTTCCATGTGCGCTATGTGGTCCATCCCGTCCCTGCCGACGACGTTGCCGGCTCGTGGGAGATCTCTTCGCCGAACACGATCCCCGGCTGGACGGCCGTCGGTTTCTTCTTCGGCCGCGAACTACAGCGCCATCTCGATGTCCCGATCGGCCTGATCAACTCTTCTGTCGGCGGCACTCGCGTCGAGGCGTGGACCAGCCGCGAGGCGTATGCGCCGCTGCCGGGCGCCGAAGCCGACCTCAAGAAGCTTGCGACTCTCGGTGAAACATACGAGGAGATGATGCGCCGCTACGAGGAGAGCACAAAGGGCTACATGGACCAGTACCGCCAGCTCGAGGCGCTCGAGACCGACGAAGCCCACCAGAAGGAATGGGCCGATCCCGCCCTGGACGATTCCGATTGGAAGGCCGTCGAAATCGGCACGAACCTCGAAAATGCCGGCTATCCGGGCTTCGATGGCGAGTTCTGGTATCGTCACACCGTCGAAATCCCCGAAGCCTGGGCGGGCCGCGCGCTCCGTCTCGACCTCGGCCCTATCGACGAGATCGACACCGCGTTCTTCAATGGCGCGAAGGTCGGCGGCCTCGGCACGATCAAGCCGCTTGAGACACGCTTCTGGAACGTCCCCCGCGAATATGTCGTGCCTGCCGAACTCGTGAAGCCCGGCCGCGCCGTTATCGCGATTCGTGTCGTTGACCAGTTTGGCGAAGGCGGACTCTGGGGCCGCATGAAGAGCGATGTCCGCCTCGCCCCGGCCGACGCGCTCGATGATCCTTCCGCGATTTCCCTCGCCGAGGGATGGGTCGGCAAGGTTGCCTTCGAGCTCCCGACGCGCCCCGGCCAGCCCACGGATCCGAATACCGCGACCGTCCTCTTCAATGGCATGATCAACGGCCTCATACCCTATCCGATCAAGGGCGCGATCTGGTACCAGGGCGAATCGAACGCCGGCAATGCGTGGGCCTACCGCGAGCGCTTCGCCACAATGATCAAGGACTGGCGCGCACGCTGGGGCGAAGGCGATTTCCCCTTCCTGTGGGTCCAGCTCGCCAACTTCATGAAACCGCTTGACGAGCCCAACGACACGAACTGGGCGGTAGTGCGCGATTCGCAGAACGCGACGCTCGAGCTTCCCAACACCGCGACCGCGGTAATCATCGACATCGGCGAGGAGAATGACATCCACCCGCGGAACAAGGTCGATGTCGGACGCCGCCTCGCGCTCGGCGCATACAAGGTCGCATACGGCGAAAACCTCGTTTACTGCGGCCCGACATACGCCGGCATGGCGGTCGAAGGCGATTCGATCCGCGTGCGCTTCGACAATGTCGGCGGCGGACTCGTCGCGAAGGATGGCGACCTCAGGCGCTTTGCGATCGCTGGCGCCGACAAGAAGTTCGTCTGGGCGACCGCCCGCATCGACGGTTCGACTGTCGTGGTTCATGCCGATGGCGTAGCCGATCCCGTCGCGGTTCGCTATGCGTGGGAGGACAACCCCGCCGGCTGCAACCTCTACAACGCCGAGGGCATCCCCGCCAGCCCCTTCCGCACCGACGACTGGCAGCTTCTCTCGCAGCCCCGCCGCTAGGCCGGCACGTCCAAGGCAAGCGCCGCCTGCCCGCCCCGGAACACAATGAAAGTCAAATTCCAGAAAATCAATCCGGCCGCAGTTCTCCCGCGCTACGCGCATGAGGGCGACGCGGGAATGGATTTGTGCGCGTCCGAAGAAGCGGAAATCGCTCCCGGAGGACGCGCACTGGTCCATACCGGCTGGATCATCGCGCTACCCGGCGGATTCGAAGGGCAGGTACGCCCGCGTTCGGGACTCGCGCTCAAGCATGGAGTGACTGTCCTGAACTCGCCCGGCACCATCGATGCGGGCTACCGCGGCGAAGTCGGCGTGATCCTCGCGAATCTTGGCGACGCGCCATTTCATGTTTCGCCCGGCGACCGTATCGCCCAGCTCGTGATTGCGCCGATTACGCGCGGCGAACCCGTCGAAGTCGAGTCAGTGGATGCAACAGACCGCGGCACTGGCGGCTTTGGTTCAACCGGCATTTAGCCAATACGCGGAGCATGACGCCATGCCGACGCCCCAAAATTCCTTTACCTACAAGCTCACTCCAGACCAGCAGATACGCCTGATCCAGCTGCTTTCGACAGGCAACTTCCGCCTGGTCAACGTCCCATACACCGAAATCGCGGTCGAGGCGCAGGACTGCCGCGTGAATCTCTACACCAGCGGCAAGTGCCTCGTGCAAGGCAAGGGCGCCGAGGAGTTCGTGATCTACTATCTGGAACCGAATGTCCTCCGCACGGCGTCGCACGGATACGAGGAGGTTCTCGACCCCGAAAGCATCGCGCCGCACATGGGCGTCGATGAAAGCGGCAAGGGCGATTTCTTCGGCCCGCTCTGCGTCTGTGCGGCGTACACCGACAATGACCTCTCGAAGAAGCTGAAGGACGCTGGCGCAAAGGACTGCAAGCAGATGTCCGACAAGCAGGTTCTCGCCGTCGGCGCCAAACTGCGCACAATCCTCGGGCCTTCGCGCTACACGCTCGTGCAGATTGGCCCGCAGGCATACAACCGCCTTTACGCGAAGATCAAGAACATCAACCGCCTGCTCGCGTGGGGACACGCGCGCTGCATAGAAAACCTGCTGAACGGCGTACCAGACTGCCCGCGCGCAGTGGCCGACCAATTCGCGGGCGAGCAGCTCATCAAGCGCGCGCTGATGGAAAAAGGCAAGGGCATAAAGCTTGAGCAACATCACAAGGCGGAATCGGATATCGCCGTCGCCGCGGCATCCGTGATCGCACGCGAGGCATTCCTTCGCGCGATCGAGAAGATGCGCGCCGAGCATGGCCTGGAGATTCCAAAGGGATCGTCTTCGCCCGCAGTGAAGGAAACCGCGATCGAACTCGCGAAAAAGGCCGGCCCGCAGATTCTCCTGCAAACGGTCAAATGCCACTTCCGTACAACAGACCAGGTTCTTGCGGCGGTTGGCGCGACACGCGGGATACTCGGACCCGAAGGTGCCGCCGCCCCATCGGCAAACGCCCCGCGCCGCGATTTCCACCATCACCACCATTCGAATGGCGATACCGCTCCCGATGCGCCATCTGAAAACGAATCATGAGTTGGGCAACCGAAACACCAAACGGTCTCCGCATCACCATCAAGGTCACGCCGCGCGCAAGCCGCGATGAAGTCTGCGGAGTCGAAGAGGACTGGCTGCGGGTAAGGCTCCAGGCGCCTCCGGTCGATGGCAAGGCGAATGCGGCCCTTGCGGCGTTTCTTTCGAAGGCGCTAGGCGTATCGAAGCGCGATGTCGAGATTCTTCATGGCGACACCGCGCGTCTGAAGACGATTCTTGTGCACAATCTCAACTTCGCGGCGGCAAAGGCGGCATTGTCCGTCTGACCGCCATAACTGAACAGCGCCAGATCGATCGCGTCGAACAATTCGATCACATCGATCATCTCGACATGATCGAATTGTTCGATTTGATCGACATGATCGACCAAAAGCTCCGCGGCAGCAAATGGTGGGCACAATCGGGGACACAC
>JAZQOE010000031.1:0-2969 GCA_045627705.1 Kiritimatiellia bacterium
GCATTCCAATCGCGTGCGCAAGCGTCGCTTCTGGCACTGTTGACATCCCAACGGCGTCCGAGCCAAGCATGCGGTAGGCATTGATCTCCGCGGGTGTCTCGAAGCTAGGACCCGAAACGTAGATGTAGATGCCTTCGGAAATCTCGATGCCGAGATCGCGCGCGGCGGCGCAAAAAGCGGCGCGCCGTTTTTTGTCGTAAACTTCCGACATATCGGGGAAGCGCGGGCCCCAGCCGGGAACTGGCGCGCCCTGAAGCGGATTCAGCCCCGTGAAGTTTACATGGTCCGAAATCGCCATCAGGCTGCCAGGACGAAGATCCTTGCTGATGCCACCCGCTGCGTTGGTAAGGAGGATGTCGGTCACGCCAAGACGGCGAGCGATTTCGACTGGTGCGATCACGGGACCCCAGCCGACGCCTTCGTAGAGATGGCGGCGTCCACGGAAGGCCGCCACCACGCGGCCTTCGAAACGGAAGAGCATCAGTTCCCCTGCGTGGCCAACTACAGTGCTGGCACCGAGCGCGGGCAGGGTGGAGTAGGGGACGCGCGCAAGGACATCGCTTTCGTCCGGCACGAGCGCGTTGCTCCATCCCGAACCGAGCACGATTGCGACCGATGGCGGATTCTCCGCGAAAACGCGGGGAAGGGCATCGATGGTCCTGTCAAAAACGGTGAAGTCGAATGATTGGTCCATATCGTTCAGATCTGCTTGAGATGGGCGATCGTGGGAAGCGTGCCGACGAGCGGACGCGCATAGTCGATGAACGCCTGGGTCACGTCGTTGCCGGCGCGGTTGATGAACTCGCGGGGCATGGAGCGCGTGTACTTGGCGACTTCTTCGAGCGGTTGGATCACGAACATTGCGGCATAGCGCTTGCCGGGCTTGCGCTGGATTGTCACGGAGCCAGTGGGGATGCCGTCGAGCGCGGCGACCACGGCGACCTGGCCCGCCATTCGCGCTTCGGCGGCATCGGTCTCGGAGACAACGCCGGGGAACGAACGCTGGAGATAGCCGAAGGTGTCGGCGCGGACGCGCGATATGCCCGTGGCCTTCTTCAGGTGCGTCGCGAGCAAGTCGCCGAGGGCGCCGGTGCCGCTGAGCTGGATGTTGCCATGCGAGTCGGTCTCCTTCGAGAAGGCTGCGGCGATTGGCGTGCCGTTCTTGTCGGCGATGCCTTCGGAAACGGCGACCACGCAGCGGCCGAGGCGCTTCATCACGCCTTGCACGTCTTTCACGAACTTGTCCAGCGAGAAGGGTCGCTCGGGGAGGTAGATCAGGTGCGGGCCATCGTCTGGGGCGGTGCGGGCAAGCGCGGAGGCGGCGGTGAGGAAGCCCGCGTTGCGGCCCATGACGATGTCGATCTTCACGCCGCCGAGGGCGCGGTTGTCAAGGTCGTCGCCCATCAATGCGCATGCCACGAACTTTGCCGCGCTGCCGAAACCTGGGGTGTGGTCGTTGGCGCGGAGGTCGTTGTCGATGGTCTTCGGGATGTGGATGCAGGAAATCTGGTCGCCCGCCTTGCATGCCGCCTGGGCGATGATGAAGGCTGTCTCGGCGGAATCGTTGCCGCCGATGTAGAAGAAGTGCGAGATTTCGCGGGCGCGAAGGGCGGCGAGAATCTTTTCGCATGTCGCGGCGTCGGGCTTGCGGCGGACGGATCCAAGCGCGGAGGAAGGAGTCGCGGCGACAAGCTCGAGATTCTTGCGGGGTTCCTTGCGGAAGTCGATCAGCTTGTCGTCGAGAATGCCCTGGATTCCGTGGAGGGCGCCATAGACCTTGCCAACCTGCTTCGAGTCCAGCGCCTGCGTAACAGCGCCGATCAAGCTCTGGTTGATGACCATCGAGGGTCCGCCACTTTGCGCGATGAGGATGTTCTGCTTCATTTCGACTTTCCTTACAGTTTTGCCCGTGATTGTTCGACCAATCGAATGGGATGTCATTCTAGCATTGACGCTAGCAAAATCAAATGCTTCATGCTCCGTCATTCGCTCTGATTTTTGCTATTGAACTGGACATCTTCGCGCTTCTGTCAACCATTGGCGATCCAATCGTCGATCAGCCAGCGGGCGATGGATCCCTGCCTTGGAATTTCAGGTATATGTGCGCGGTCGAACCATCCAGACTGTAGAACCTCGTCGCCATCGGGCTTCAACTCGCCCTTTGCCCATTCTGCGCGGAAACCAACCATTATATTTGACGGGAAGGGCCATGTCTGCGATTTGTAATAGCGGATGTTCTTCACATTGATCGACGACTCTTCCATGCACTCGCGTCGAACGGCCTCCTCGAAGTTTTCGCCTGGATCGACGAATCCCGCCACAAGCGACCAGTTTGCAGTCTTGTAGTGGGAATTTCGCTGGAGGAGGATTGAATCGCCCTTTGTCACAAGCGCGATCACAGCTGGAGAAATCTTGGGGTATGCGAGATATCCGCACTTCGTGCATTGGAACGCGCGCTCATTCGGATTCGGATGCGGTGCCATTGGTGCGCCGCACTTTCCGCAAAAGCGATTCACTGCGCGCCATTCATCGAGTTCGCATTCGCGGGATACATCGCGCATCTCGTCTGGCGTCATACTGGAAAATCTGAGCCTTAATTCCCTTGCGTCCATGGCGGATACGATAGCATTTGCACCTGAAACTGGCAATGCAGGTCGCACAGTTCGCTTATAACTTAAAGGGACAGACTATTTAAGCATTGACTTGTACGCAAGTTTCGCCGTATCATTCGCGCAAAGGAGGAAACTTATGCGCAAGGCAAGGGCGAAGAACGAAGGAGAGGGATACTACCACCTGGTGAGCAGGTGCGCGTTCAAGAAGATGGCATACGGGGACGCGGAGAAGGAGATGTTCGTGAGGATGCTGCGGAAGGTCGCGGCATTCAGCGGCATCGAAGTGCTGGCATACTGCGTGATGACCAACCACTTCCATGTCCTGGTGCATGTTCCGAAGGCGATCGAACTTACGGA
>JAZQOE010000032.1:0-30776 GCA_045627705.1 Kiritimatiellia bacterium
CAAGGAAGCCCAGCACCTCGCCCTTGGCCACTTCGAACGAGATGCCTCGAACCGCCTGAATCGGTCCGAAATTCTTTTTTAGATTGCTGACTTTCAGCATACTTTCGCCTCGATTCTTGCTTTTTGAAACGGGTTATTTCCGACCTGTCGAATTAGCAATAAACATGCCATTTTTGCGACACTCAATCAATTGTCTGTTAGGGTGATTTCTACTACGAAGCAAAACATTACCCTTGTTTTTCATGTCTCGCTTGACCATCTTGTCCAAGACAAACAAGTCAAACTTGGATAGTTCAAATCGCGGCGCGCCATTTTTCATTTCCGTTGTACCTCCAACATACAACGAGGCATTCAACTGTTATCATGTGCGCCGTCGAAAGGAATGGCGGATCTGGCCGCGTGGCTGGAACGACCAAGAATCGCGAACTGCGGTTTCCGCGATAGGAAGGAAAATATCTCTACCGCAGACGAACATTTCGTGGAATCGTGGGTGTGTCCCCATTTAAATCAATGCCATCTCATGAGCATCACGGAAAAGGGAATAGGCGTCGCCAAAAACCGCCTGCAATACGCGGCCTTCTCAATGCCCTGGCCGCTGGGCAAATAGATACCGATGCCCGTACAGGGTTTGAAGACAAATCCATTTGTAATTCGGTCTGCGACATTGTTACACTTTGCCTCATGGCATCGTTATCCAAAATGTCCCTTGTTTGCATTCTCGCGATGTTTGTAGGGCTCGCGTGCAAAACGCAGATGCCGGGGGTTGGAGAAATTCAATCCCATGCTCGTTCTGCGACCATTCAGATGCGCGATGGAACAACACAGGTTGGCACGCCGATTGAAACTGTTTTCCCTGCCAATGTAGGCCACGCGGCTCGCGTGATGGCAATGGACAACATTGCGCGTATTCTTTTCTCAAGCCGCGATGCCGCCAATGTCCAGGAAAACAATGGCATCGTTGTATCATGTCATCCACGCTTTCGGAGCATGGCATTCGCCACTACCAATGGCTTGTTCCGTGCCGACATTGCGGACATCCGTTCTATTTGTTTCGAAACAGATCTTCCAATGCCAGACTTGTCTGTCAAGAATGATCACCGCACCAAATCTAAAAACAATGAACCACGAATTCACGCGCCCAAGAAGAATGGCCTGATATTCTCCTGTTCAATGGATTCAAATGAAGACATCGCTGCCGCAGGCGGAGTATTTCATGATCTGACTTATGTCGATGGAGTGGTAGGCAAAGCGGTCCGAATTCCGGCAGGGCGACAGGAAATTGTCTTCGACATTCCTGAATTCGCGGAGAAATACGATGAATTCAGGGGCTGCATGGAATTTTGGGCGCGACTGGGGAATCCCGCCGATATAGAGGGAGACGGGCGCGGATCCATGCCATTTGCGTTTATCCGTCCTCGCAATGACAGTTTCAGAATTACTGCGTTCATAATGTTCACCCATAATGATGGTTTGGGACATGGCGGCCTGTGTGGAAGAATCTTCAGCAATCCCAATGCCTCTACACATAATTTTGGTACTCCATTTAGAATCGAGGAGATCGTGGGTGGCAATCCAGCGGAATGGCATAAATATACCCTGGCATGGGATGTGAATGGATTCGGCCCCGAGAAGCACGTGATAGAGATAAAGGTAGATGGAAAGTTAGTTTGTTCGACATCCGTGCCATGTCCACAAGCAACAAAGGTGGACGTGATGCCTCCGCAGGCAATTCACCTGGCTGATTTTTGTCCAGATCAACATCCCGAAGCGTTCTTCGATGAACTGAAGGTTTGGAATGTCCCAGATCCTTCAACCGACAAGGACTGATAATTGGCTAATGCTTCGGACAACGCATCAGGCAATCTCGTCGAATGGCAGTTGGCGCGTCTTAAAAATGCGCGACTGCCATCGGGTGTCAATGCCGGGCCGACTTCCGTAACCGTTCTCGCCTATCATTTTTGGCCCATCGGGGAAATGGACGGGCAATTTGCATGCCTTGCATCCGCCATCATCGAAACATGGCGGAATTGTGGGATGATGAAGACGGTCATCGTTTGCAGTTCCGCTTGCGCCTCAATCGAAAAGTTCGCCGAGACTTTTTCTCCATGGGTTGAAATCCAAATCGAACCCTTGCTTGTCCCTGGTGACATCGACTCCATGAGTCGGGACTGCAATGGACATTTATGCGATAGGTTCTCGACCGAATTCACATTGATCGTCCAAAACGATGGGTTTCCACTAAAACCCGGATTGGAATCATTTCTTGGCCCTTGGGATTTTATCGGCGCACCATACGTCCGCATGCGCTGGCCGCAACAGTTGTTTTGTAAAATCACCGGCGCATGGGTTTCGAATGGCGGATTCTCGCTTCGCTCGCACGAAATATGTGACCAGGCGGCATGGTATTGGCGAAGAAAATATGCGGGCGTTCTACAGGGGCGCTGGGTTGCGGAAGATCTCTACTATACCCAGTTCCTTCCATTCCACGAACGCACATATCGCAGGGAGATACGCATTGCGGACACGCAATCGGCCTTGCGGTTTTCGTATGATGCGATTGTCCCGATGCAACTCGCCGAATTGCCATTTGGATTCCACCGCGCGACGACGTTTGCGCAAATTTCAAATTTGATGAATGCCAGAGGAGAAAACGGACATGGACAGATCGATTCTGTCTAAAATTCGCGTATGGGGAATCCGTGGCGCGCTAAATGCCGTCAGACATCGAATTGACGACTTGCATTTGGCGCATGTCCTTTCCGCAAATGCAAGAAAGTTCCCGATGAACCCTGAGCGCGGGATAACGGTAGTCGGACCTATTTCCGCCGGCGGAAGCCTCGGCAAGGTTGTCCGCGATTTCTCCTTTGCGCTTGGCAAGGCGGAGATTCCATTCCAGACCTTCGACACCATCAAAAATCCTGAAATCCCACTTTCCGACTATGCGGACATATTGACTCCCCCGCCCGATTTTCGCATTCAGCGATATTCCCACGTGGTTGAAATGTTCCGCAGTCCACTGAAAGACGGGATTGTGCGACATCGCGCAAGAATCGGATTCTGGGAGGGAGAGCATGGTCTGATGGAAATATTCCCGTGCCTGGCCGAATGCGACTCCGTAATCGCAATGTCAGACTACAATGTGGGAACATTCCGCAATTCGCTTCCCAGATCTATCCCTGTGTTCAAAATCCCGTACCCTTTGCATGACATACCGCATGGGTTCTCATCCAGAAATGAAACGCGCAAGCGGTTTGGCATCGGACTCAATGATTTCGTCGTATTCTACAACTTTGATTTGGGTTCATACGCGAGGAAAAATCCTGAAGCCGCACTGAAGGCATTTGCAAAGGCCTTTGGCGAAACTCCAGGCACGGCAATTGTTTTCAAGACGAAATGGAGCGGCGATTATCCCGAACAAATCCGTCGGCTGGAAAATGCCGCGGTGCAACTGGGGATTCGCGATCGGTTGATTCTCGTCAACGAATACCTTTCAAGAAACGACATCTATGCCTTGACAAATGCATGCGACATTTATCTATCGCTCCATCGGGCAGAGGGATTCGGTATTGGCATGGTTGAGGCGATGTCGCTCGGCAAGCCGGTCGTGGCAACAAACTACAGTGCATCGACGGAATTCTGTCGTCCCGAGAATTCGATTCCGATTCCATGCCGCATGGTCCCTATCCGGGCAGGCGAATATTTCGAGTGCATGAGGGAATGGGCCGATGCCGATGTCGATGCGGCGGCGGCGGCGCTGCGCCGCCTTTTCGAGTCTCCAGAACTAAGGCAGACCCTGGCGCAAAAGGGAAAGGATTTTATTGCCAGCCATTTTTCCACACGGCAATTCCGTGACGCAATAAACAACATGTTGGACTCGACAACGCAAGATGACGATCCGAAGGGCGAAAGCGCATGATGCCGACAGGCAAACGCATTGTAATCTACACTGCCTTGACAGGCGGCTACGACAATCTTCTCCAACCGAAATGCCAGCGTGGAGATTGCGAGTATGTCTGCTTTTCAAACGACATCTCCGAAACGTCAGTTGGTGTCTGGCAGATTCGTCCCATACCTTACGGAAATAATGATCCGACACGCGTTTCACGTTTCCCAAAAATAAATCCGCACACTGTTTTTCCAGATTTCGAATCAAGCTTGTACATAGATGCTAATATCGACATCACTTGCGAACTGTACGATGCGATGGAGTCTGCCATGGCATCCGGTACTCCCTGCGCGATGATCCGCCATCCGGAACGGACGTGCATCTACGATGAAGCGCGTGCGCTCTTGAACTTTGGACTGGGAGAACCGGAAAAGATATACGAGCAAATGAAGGACATACGCAAACGCGGATTCCAAGCAGAAAAAGGCTTGTATGTTTGTTCAATCATTTTCCGCAAGCACAATCTTCCCGCTGTGCGCTGCTTCGATGAGGCATGGTGGAGAGACTATTGCGTTTTCTCGAAGCGTGACCAACTTAGTGTGATGCCTGCCTTGGCGGAAGCAAATCTCAAACCTGAAGAGTTAATTGGAAACAACTACATTGCCGCGCATATCCATCGCCACTCCAAGCCCCACAGACATGGTAATCTATGGCACGCAATGAATTTCCTAAAGCGGAGATGGTATTTGATGCGACTGGATTCGTTGCTTGACTGAAGGCAGGGCGACCAGGACTAAGTCATTTGTGTCTCTTTTCCGGCAGTTTCAGCCATGAGCCGAGCTTGTAGTCCCACTCTTCCGGCACAAAGGGAACCAGTCCGCTCCAATGAAAGAATGTTAGTTCGCCAAAATAAATCTTGTCATTGATTTCATAGAAATCGACTCGAACATGGGGGAATCCTTTTGACAGTTTTTCCGCGAGCGTTACCATTTGTTCGAATGAATGTGGCTTGTCTGGAGGCACCGACGCATTGGGATGCCCATTCGTGAATGGCAGATGGTTGAAATTTCTATCGAAGAAATCAAATTTTGTTTCTGTTGATGAATTTTGTCGTTCAGAGGCGATAAATAGACATTCGACACGTCCATCAAAGCAGAAAAACTTGAAATCATTAAGTTCCCCGCGCGAATCTTCCATGTATTTTTCGGCTATGATTCGTCGTTTGACATTTTTGTACGGCCATTCACGGAAGAGCGAATAAAAATTACGCTTAAGACAAACGCGCAATTTGTTTTTTGCATCGATGCGGTTTAGCGTTTTTTTGTCTTTGCAGATAACCAGTCCACCAGAATCGTGTGTACATTTTAGAACAAACCGATCCGGCAATTCATCAAATGAAATTTCATCGGGGGAATCCCAGACACCCAAAGTCGGAATAATGAATTCACCGCCAATAATATCTGAGACATACTCTTTGACTTCAAATTTATCAACAAGTTTGGTGTACAATGGATTTCTATCGTACAACTTCAACCATTGTAATTTTTCAGAGTATGTTCGAGGATTCTTCAAATTCAAGCGATGCTTCATTTTGAATTGAAACAACAATTCCAAATATGGTCTATCGGGCAATAGGAACCCAATGGTTTCCACGACACCAGCACAAAAGGCAGCTTTATCTGACTTTAGCAGCGAAAGTACATTCCGAATGTTCATGATAAATTGTGATATTAATTATGGATTATTGTGGACACAAGGCGAAATAAACATCGCATCGATAAATCTCAATTACCATGCGATAAAACTTGTTATGTTTTCTGGGTAATAAAGTAAATCCATTTTAGAGTGGCTGCAAATGAAACGGAGCGGGGCGGACGTTGCTGCGTCCGCCCCGCTCCGTTCATATCTGGAAGAGGAAACTACTGGCCGGCTTCCTGCGTCTCGATGCGGGAGAGGGACTCTTCGGAGAGACGTCCGCGGGCGTACTTGGCCCAGACGGATTCAGGATAGTTCCAGGTTAGGTTCTTGAACATGCGGTATGCGTGGAGGAGGTCGTTCGCCTTCATGAAGGCGTCGCCGCACCAGTACATCGCTTGAGCACGGAGATTGGAATCGGCCTTCTTCTCGTCGATGACGGCGTTGAAGGTATCGACCGCGCGATCGTATTCCTCGGCACGAATGTAGCACTGTCCGGAGATGACGAGCGTCTTCCAGGCAAGCGCGTGGTCCGGGAAGCGCTCGTGCATGCGGGCGAAGACCTGCGCCGCCGTCTTGGCGACCATGCGCGCCTGGGCGAGCTTGGTCTCGCGCTGGACAACATCCGAAATCGCGCGCGCTTCCTCTGTCATGGCCTTGTTCTTGTTCAGGAAGTACTGGCCAAGGCGGGCGATCGTCTCGGCGACCAGTTCGTTGTCTGGATAGCGATACGACAGCTTCACATACTCTTCGCAGGACTGGTCGATGAGACCCATCTTCTCGAAGGCGAGGGCCTTCTTGAACTGCGACTTCGGCGCGTATGGGCTATCGGGATACGTGGCGACGATGTCGGTGAAGCGAGCGACGGCATCCTGGAAGTGCTTGGCCTTCTCCTGCTGGTCTTCGGTTTCGTCGGCGAACTGCATCGCGAGTTCGGCGAGGAGGTAGTTCGCATGGGCGCGGGCCTCGGACTTCGGAGCATCGCGAAGCGCCTCTTCGAGGAGCTTGCGGCCCTGGCCGATTTCCTTCTTGGCGACATCGCGGCGACCAAGTTCACGGTGCTTCTTGGCCATTTCAAAATAGGCCTCGGCCATCGTGAACTGCGTCTGGATCGCAATCTCGGGATCCTTGAACTGCTTCGTGAAGGGGGCGACGGATCCGTCGGAACCCTTGTAGAGGGTGACGGAGCGCGAGAGCGTGGCGCCAGTGTTGGAGGCCTCGTAGGTGACGGTCACGGTGTCGCCGTACTGCACCGGCAGCGCGAGCGGATCCTTGACCGCCTCGGCATCGCCGGCGAATGCGAGGGTGACAGAACCCTTGAATATGCCGGAGTGCGCGAAAGTCTCCATGAGCTGGAAGGTACGCGTTTCGCCGGAGGCGGCGACAACCGAGACATCGACCGTGTCCTTGTCGTCGGTCACATCGAGAACCTGGTTGATCACACGGACATACAGGGCTTCGCCAACGTGCGTCTCGGCGATTTCCTCCTGGTAGCGGCGATCCATAACGTGCAGGAACGGATCGGACGCAAGGCCCATTTCGCGGACGGCCCACGCCTTCGAGCCATCGGGGCGCTCGTACTGCATGCCCACATAAATGGTATCGTTGCCTCGCACGGCGAGGTACTGCTCGTCTTCCTCGCCATTGTTGATGCGGTAGCGATCCCACGGCTGGATGTAGTCCTTGTGGCGGCGGAGTTCAGCCTTGACCTTCTTTTCGCGATCTACAGCGGGGCTGTTGGCGGGGACTTCCGCGAGACGCAGCGGAATGCAAAAGCCGAAGCGTCCCTCATCGAGGGCGTCGCCCGCGTATGGGTTGCCGTGAATCGAGACCTCGCGGTAACCGACAGGGGTCTTGTAGCCGGGGAAGTTGCCGGGGAAGGCGAATAGACGGATCGTGCCGGGCACTCGGATGTCGAATTCGGCATCGTCGGAGATGCCAGCCTTGGCGCGTCCGGAAGATGTCTGGGCGTAGATCACAAGCTCGCCTTCGGCGGTAGCGGCGGCCTTGGGATATGTGACTTCGACGAAGAGCGGAGACGTGATCAGCGAGGTGGAAACGTTGTCGGCATAGCCGCGCATCGGACGGGAAGCGACAATCGTGCGGGTGACGGGGACGATCTCGTCGCGGAGGTTTTCGCGGCGGTCCTCGTGTGCAACGCGCTCGAGTTCGTTGTCGTCGAGTTCACGCGATGTCGCGGTGTAGAGGCGCATTTCCGGAGGCGTCGCGGAGACCTGCTCGACAATCGAACGGCGCTCCCATGGGATGCCGGGGTTGGTGTTTTCCTCGTCGAGGTAGATGATAGTCATGTCCTCGTCGAGATCGATATGCACCTCGCCATCGCGCGTTGGTTCGCCGGAAACGGGGAACACCTTGCCGATGAAGATGCCGGAGTGCGGCTCGGTCTCGAGCGCCTTCAATTCTCCGGACTTAACGCCGGCGGAAGTCACATGGAACGAGAGGGTGTCGGGCTTGTCCGTCACATCCTTGTCGGGATCCTGGATGAAGACGGCGACGGCATCGCCGGCGGAGAAGCGGCGGAGCGGGATATAGACTGGTTCGCGGACGCCATGCCCGTTTACCCACGAATCGACGACGCAGGCGGTGACGACTGCGTCGCGGAAGGTGGCGGTCATGCGGGACTCGCGGACGGCGTGGGTCTTTTCAAGCGGTGTCGGGTCCTCGTATGTAACGGTCACGGCGTCGCCAGGAACGATCTCGAGCATGTCGTTATGTTTGAGACCAAGCACGTCTGTTTCGGGAGGCAGGATCTGGCCGCCATTCGCGTTGGTCAAGGTGATGCGATTGATCGCCGGGGCCTGTCCCTCGAAGTCCGCGAAGTAGAGGCGGACGGTGCGCGCCTTGGTTCCGGGCGCGAAGGTGACGGTCGTCTTCTCTCCATCTTCGGAGACCTCGAACTCGGCGGGCACGAACACCTCGGCGGAGAGTTCGGGATTCGCCTCGCCGCTGAAGAGATCGGCTGTGCAATTGCGGACTTCGGGAGGCGTCTCGACATCGCTTTGGAGGACAAATCCTGGGTTGGAAGTGCGATGCGCCGCGAAGAAGAGTTCGACGCGGTGGACGCCGCGGCCAAGGGCGCGTGTCAGCTCGTCGGTACGCTGTCCCTGCGCAGCGCCCTCGCCGTCGATCGCAAGCCAGTAGCGGACATTGTTCAGGCGACCGAGGTGGTCGATGCGGAAGGCGCAGACCTGGCGGCGGGCCAACACGAACGAGGCGGAGCAGCGGCCGACGACCCACGAATTGACGCCTTCGTTGGAGAGGCCGAGCTCGGTGGCCGCGCCATTGAGATTGCCGTCGAAGTTCGTGGCGACGAGTGAGCACGGGCCCTCGAGCTTCTTTGCATTGTGAACCGCATAGCCGGCATCGAGGAAGTCGCGAACCTCCTCTAGGGAATTCGCGAGGTGGTTGCGGTCGGCGAAGCGGACGATCTCGAACCATGGCGTCGTGCCAGTGGAAGGAATGTTCTCAGGCCATGCGCCGACAGTCGAGAAGAGCTTGCCGCTCAGCGAAGTCTGAACGAGCAGACGGCGGGGCTTGCGGCCTGTAACCGCGGTCGTGATCTCCATCTTGCCGAGATCGACCATCTCGTTGAGGTCAATGGAGAATGTCTTCGGGCGGCGGTTGTCGGGCTGGCCGATCCATGGATCGTGGTCGCCGGCGGCGATCACGTTAACGGGATCGCGGCCTTCCTCCGTATCGGAGGCGAAAGCGGTCGCAGGCGCGGAGCGCGTCGGGATCTTGCCTTCGAAAATGCCGGAATCAGGCGTGGTCTCGACAAGCTCGAAGGAGTCGATCTTGTCGCCGCTGGAAGTCGCGACGCGGACTGTGATCTTGTCGGGGTTCGCGGTGACGCTGCGGTCAGGATCGACCACGCGCACATTGATCGGGTTGCCAGGCTTGATTTCGTTGGACTTGCGGACGGAGCTGAGAGAACGCCCTTCGCGCTCGAGCCCCCGCACGCGCAGACGCTCGCGAATCAACTGTTCGAGGGCAAGCTGCTCCTGCTCCTCCTGCGAAAGGATGCGGCCGGAGGAGACGAAGAGATCGCCATCTGAAACGACCTTGATCGCGGTGAGCTGCGACTCGGTGAGTTTGTTCGCCTCCTTGAAGCGGTCGGAGAAATCGTAGTGGACGACATCGCCGCCGCGCACCTGGAGAGTGCGGTCGCCGGGGTTCGGCGAGCCAAGCGCTGTCTGGACATGGCCTTCGAACTTCGTCTTGGAATCACCGAAGGGCAGGAGGTTGAAGAACTCCTCGTCGCCCGATTCCGCCCATGCGCGGACCTCGATCGCGGAGGACTGGCCGACGACCGCGAGCGTGCGGTCCTCAATCTGCACCTTGAGCGCCTTGCCTGGAACGAGCGTCTCCTGCGAACCCTGCGTGCCGACGGTGACTTCCGTCGCTTCGACGAGCTTCTTCATGCGGAGGTGAAGCTTGCCTTCGAGCAGGCGCGCATCGGTGTGGCCGGGAACGCACGCGAAGGTCTTTTCGAGGCAGGCGCGGGCGTCGGCGTATTCCTCCTGGTCGTAGCGGATGAGGGCCATCTGGTAGAAGGCCTCGCCCTGCAGGACTGGATCGGGGCGCCGCGAAAGCTTGTCGAGGCGGTCGAGCGCGGCATCGTACTGGTGGGTCAGGCGATCGACCTCGGCAACGCGGAGCGCGGCCGTGCGCTGTGCGACGGTGTCCTCATATTCCGGCGCGAGCGAAATCTGCTCGAACTGCGCGCGGGCCTTGGGATATTCCTGGCGCGCCTTCGCGATATCGGCGTAGGCGAGGTCGAGCAGCGCACGCGTTTCCTTGTCGAAGCCCTGCGGGGAACCCTTGACCCATGTGAGCATGTCGCGGGCGATCGCCTCGGCGGAATCATAGTCTGCTACATCGGTGTGGCGCTGGATCGTCCACAGCACGAAGCCGGGGTCGAGTTCCTTCATGATCTGGCGCATAAGGTCGCGGTACGGAGTGTACTGCGCCCATGCCGATTCGAGTTTGCCGAAGAGGTAGTCGGCCTGCGCGGCGAAGACGGGATAGCGGCGGTCGCCGCGTTCGACGGGGATCGCGCCGCCCATGCCGGCCATCGCCTTCGAGCGGACGGCCATCATCGTGTTGCGGATGTGTTCGGGCAGGTCGTTGCCGATCATGTTGAGTCCGACATTCGCATGCATCGTGGCGAGCTCGGACTGTCCCTCGTTGGCGATCGCGGCGGCGACATCCGCCATCGCCTGCCAGTAGTGTTGGTGGCGGTGTTCGCGATACACGCGCCAGCACTGCGGGGTGACATCGAAGAGATCGTTCCAGCGTTTCTTGCTGAGGAGCGCGAACTGGAGGAGATAGTCGGTATGCTCGGTATTCCAGCCGCCGTTCCACTGGTAGGTCGGGTTCATGAAGACGCGCTTCAGGATGTCGCACTCCTCGTCGGTGAGCTGCGCGGCATGCTGGTGCTGGATCGAGGCGACGCCGCCGACATACGCGGGGGTATCGCGCCACGGAAGCGCGGCAATGCGGTCCATGTAGGCGGAAATGCGGTCGAAGCAGGCCTTGCGCTCTTCGGCGTTGTCGGGCTGGAATCCGCCAATCATGTGGATTCCCGCGGCATAGTTGTCGAACATCGTCACACCGAACTTCGGCAGGTATGCGCCATAGCGGGCGGCACGCGCCTCGGGAGACGAACGCTCGTGGATACGCCACATCATGTTCCAGAAGGTCTGGCGATCGCAGCGGTTGCAGATATCGTCATCGCCGAATGCTGGATAGCCGTCGTCCTTCGCGAGCAATTCGCTGGCGACATCCGCGGCCTTGTGTTCGGTGTCGGGGCTGTAGTCCCAGAAGCGGTACTCGTAGATCATGCCGCGCTCGCGGAGTTCCTGGGCATACATGTCGTCGAACCAGGAGCCGACAGGATACTTCTCTTCGAGCACATTGCATTCGTTGCGGACGAGCCACTGGTATGTGACGGTGTACGACGAGCCGTCGGTGCGGAATTCGGGATGGTCCTTGAGCGTGCGCTTCTCGAGGAGCGCCTCGTAAACCTCGGGATGCCAGGAGTGCTCGACACGTCCGCCCTCGAAGGTGCGCGAGTGACGGAACCACTGGAAGAAGTTCATGTCGAACTTGCCCTCGTTGATGAGCGCGAGGTTCGCCGCGGCTAGGGTGTCGTTGAGCTTGCGGACGGAATCGCGCTCGTCCCAGCGCGAGGAACCCCAGCCGTTCCAGTTCCCACGGCCGCGGCAGAGTTCGCCCATCACGACATGCGCGCCGGAACCAGTGCCGCGCTCGCGGTAGAGGTTGAGTTGGTCGGCAAGCATCTCAAGCTGGAAGTCGAGGGAGTCGAATGCCTCGAAGCGGTTTGTTGCGAGCCAGCGGAGCATCCACTGCCCGAAGGGAACGCGGGAAGATTCGAAATCGCGGACACGCTGGTAGAGCTCACGCGCGGCGGCGGTGTACGCGCCAAGATCCTTCGCGGCTATCGCGGCGGAAGCCTGGGAGAAGAAACGGCAAACGTCGTTTGGCGCCTTGGCGGAATCGGTCTGCGTCTCGCGCGCGGCGCGGAAGGCATCCTCGATCGCAGTGATTGCGGCGGCTTCCGTAACTGCGGTTTCCGCGGCCTTGGCTGTCTCGTCGCGGCGCGCCGCAAGCTGCTGGAGCTGGTCGGCGATGCCGGCGTCGCCCGGATTGTCCTGTTGCTGCTTGCGGACGGCGGCGAGCTGTTCGTTGACGGCCGCATCGGCGTTCTTGGCATCCGTCTCGCGCTGGCGTGCGCCATTCGCCCATTGCTGGAACTGGTCATACGCGCCGCCAAGCACGTATGCGCGGTCGTCCGCCGAGAACGGAACCCAAGCGAGGGTCCCGAGGGCATCGATGAATTCCTTGCGGGAACCGCTCGACGCGCCCCAGAGCGTCTGGATCGCCTCGCGCGCGACGTCGCGCTCGCAGAAGGCGACAGACTGCATTGTGTATTCGCGGGTGAAGCGGGCGAAATATTCATTCCACTTCGCCGACAGCGCGGCGCGCTCTTCCTCGGAGCGCTCGAAATTCATGAGCGTGCTCCACACAGTCCACGCGAGATCGCGCTCCTGGCGAAGCTCGAGGAACCACGCATAGCGGGTGTGGAGGAGTTCAAGCCCCTTCCAGAAATCATCTCCATTGTCCTTCGCCGTCACCGTGCAATTCGCCAGCGCGGCAAGGTGCGAAGGAGTGTCCTCGAGAGCCGGGAGGAATTCCTTGTAATACGCGTATGGCTGGTTGCCCTCGTTCCCAAGGCGCGTGGCGCCCATGGTCGCCTTGAATGCTTCCGGGAAGCGCTTCGCGAGCGCCTGCCAGCCGGCCGTCGTCTCGATCCAGTTATGCACGGCATACGCATCGACCATCGAACGGCGGTCTTCGGGCGACACGCGCTCGAAGGCGTAGGCGAGCAATTCGCGGCATTGGGCCGGAGTCCGATTGTACCACGAGGTATCCCACTGCCCGGGGCCGCCGAGACATGTGCGGATGATCTCCTCGAAGACTTCGTGGGTGGTGCGCGCGTCGATGTATGCCTTGGCTGCGGCGACAACCGGCTCAAACTCCTTCATCACGCCTTCGGCATCCTTGCCGACAGCGGCGGCGCGGAACGCGAGGTGGGAGACGATGAAATTGTAGCGCGCCTTGCGCGCCGGATTGTCGCGAAGGCGTTCGGCGATCTGCTTGAGGAAGGGAAGAGCCTCGAACATCTCGCTACGGCTGTATTCGGCCTCGCGCATCAGCCAGTCGATCGACTCCCAATATCCATAGCGTTCCTGGGCGATGGGGAGATTGTCCGACATCACGGCGGCGAGCCGCTGGGCCATGGCCCTGTACGCGCGGCGCTGGCGCGCCTGATCGATGAACCATCCGTCGAACTTGCGGATTTCGGCGGACTGGCGGAATTTCATTCCCTCCTCGTCCATGAAACGGAAGGCTTCATCGCCACTAGCGAGCAAATCGATCAGCACGACGCACAGGCGCGCGGCGACCTTCGAGTTCTCCTCGTTCGCCTCGGCCACGCCCAGATACTGCTTGTAGCGACCGGAAGCCGTGCGAAAATCGCCCGCGCGGTCGGCGGCGTGCGCCGTCGCAAGCACGATTTCAGGCGCTGGCGCGGGCGTCTGGTTCAGGTAGAGCTTGGCGACGGCCGCCACGGAATTGGGACGGCCCAGCTGCATGCCAAGCTCCATTCCCTGGAGCATATCGTCGCGCGTCATCCCGGCGGGATCGCGCTGCGCGCGCTTCAGGAAACCATCGAACATCTCCGCGCGCGGATCAGGCGCCTGCGCCTCGGCGGCGGCATCGGGCGCGGCCTCCTGCGCAAACGCGGGCACGAAAGCCGACACGCCCACGGCAACCGCCGCGATCGCATAAAAACGAAACCTCTTCACAATAGCCATGGACTCACCTCTGGAGTTCTTGTACAAGGTATTGAAAGAATGGTAGCACCTTTCATACCAAGGCAACCAATGGAAAATTGGTATTCTGATTACCAATTTTGATTGTTTGACTATTTTGCTTACCCGGAATCTACTTTTCCCAGCCGAAGACGAGCTCGTTTGCCCAGTGTTCGATCCAGTTTGGCTTGAACGATTCGTTGCGCTTGGCCACGGAACGCATGTAGGAAAGTTCCATGCACGCGCCACCGGCGCCATTATCGTTCACGCGATACGTGAACTTGATCGGCTTGCCCGAATCGCGGGCCGCCTTGACTTCGGGCATCTCGCTCCACGGAATCGCAGCTTCGACGATACGGGACGCATCATCGCGCACTACCACGAGCCGTGCGCCATCGGCGGCTCCTTCGCGCGGATGCCTGACGGAGTGCGGATAGTAGTGCTTGTCGGGGAGGTATGGAGCGCGACAGCGCCAGACTTCGTAGCCGCCGCCGAACGCCTCCGCAACCTGGTTCAACGCAAATTCGTAGTCGGTGTCCCAGTAACCCGCATACCCCTTGAAGGTTCCGGGGGCGGCAGGATACCAGCGCTTTTCTTCGTCGGGGAGGACATTGAACGCAATCTGCACATTGTCGCAGCCTGCACCCTGCGGAAGCGCTGGACGGTGGCGATAGGAATAGTGGCGTACGCCTTCGGGCCATGTCAGCGTATCGCCGACAATCTCGTCCTTCCACTGGAAGTTGTATTCGCCGGGTTCGCACGAAGCGGGCGTGAAGAGCGCCAGCTTGCCGTACTTGCCAGCGAAGTCGCCCTTCGTCATGACATCGGTCGCTCCCCCCTTGCCAAGCCCTTCCTCCCATGGATCGATTGCGATCGCGGCAACGCGGTTGCGAAGCCAACCGACGCGCGCACTCAACTCGACACGCACGGGCGCGCCACCAGGGACATTGATGCAGGCCCATGTGTCGGGTTCGGAAGTGTGGAACTGAAGCACGTCGATTTGCTTCCCGGTCCCGGCATCGAAGATGTGGTAGTCGGGCCAGCGACGCGCCATGAAATCATCGTCTATCGCGCGGATCGCGAGACGGCATCCATCCATTGGAGGCGTGAAGGAAAACTCCATCAGTTTCACGAGCGGTTCCCAGACTTCATCGGAATCGCCGCCGAGTTTCACGGATGTCTTGACAACCTTCGATTTGACTGTCTTGTTCGGATCGTACTGGAAGACTTGATCAGGGTAGAAGTCCGCGTCTTCATCGCGAGTGGCGAAACGCATCATCCCGGGGAACGGAGTAGAGTCCGCAATCTGCGCGGCGAAGTAGAAGTTGTCATCATCGGCAGCGACCCATGCGACTGCCACGCCATTGCCGATAGTTTCGTCGTGCTTGACCATCGGCAACCAAGCCTTCTCCATTTGCGTGGCGCCGCCACCGCCGGCCTTGACTGACTGCGCAAGCGCGCCCGCCCAGTCGGAAAGGTCGCCGTCAACCTTGATCGTGCGGGAGTGGATGACGTTGCAATGCAATGTTTCCTCGAGCGTGGAAGATCCATCCTCGCCTGCATCGAACGCAAGTTTCACGAGATACGAATTCTCGTCGCGCGGCGTACCCGAAACGATCTTCACCGGGATTGCCGCTGTCGCGTGTGGCGCGATTTCAATGCTTGAATCGTATGCGAGTTCGAGAGCATCGCATTCAAGCGAAAGCGCTCCCTTGACTGGACGATTCAGGACATTCTTCAGTTCAGCGGTGAAAGTGCCTCCGGCTGGAATGGACTTGTCCGCATCGCGCAGGACTGGCGCGACCGGCGAATAGCCGTCGATGCGCGCGGAGGCAATCGCGGCGAGCAACGCGGCACCTGAACCTGGCGCACCAGAAGCGCGCAGGTAATAGCCGGTATCGTTGAGCGGAATCGAAAGTGTCGCCGCGCCTGGCTCGCCGACACGGTTGCCATTGCAATCGTAAAGCGCGAAGTCAGACGCATCGGAGAGAGTCATCGTACCCGCAAGCGGACCATCGCCAATTGGACGGCATGTGCGGAAGGGCACGATGCCTGCTCGTCCAGGGCCATCGAAAGCGGGCGAGATGTCGCCGCACACTACGGCCGTCAAATCATCTTCGCTCTCTTCACCGGCAAATTCAAAGACCCATGGGAGGCCTTCCCATGCGAGTTTCTTGAACTTGCGGTTTCCTACATGGCGTTGAAGCGCGGCAAGCGCGGGCGCGGATGACCAGGCATTGAACATCTTGCGGCGTTCGGTCTTGCCATCTGGAAGAACGGCGTCAACCCAGTACGAGGAACATACGACCGATTCGCTCTGGATGCCGACGATGCGATCGTGGCCGGCAGCGAGCATGGCGGCAAGGGTGCCGGGGATGCGGTCCTCGGAGTTTGCGCACCAGCTTTCGGTATCCCAGAACATGGTCCGTCCATTGCGAGGATGCTTGCGGTCTCGCAGGAAACGGGGGTTGGACGGCGAAAGCGCCTGGTAGTGAAGGGACAGGAAATCAAGCCTCTTCAAGAATGGCATGGCCTTGATTGCTTCATCCGGATCGGTTGCCCAATCATCGCCGCAGAAAAGTTTGTCGAAGGTGTTCGCGGAAGAATCACAGCCGCCGAGCAACACCTGGAGCGCGGGATTTTCGGCCATGGCATCTTCGGCACCCTGGCACATTGCAGTGTATATTTCGCGATATCGGAGATCATCGGCGCCCCAACCGGAGATGGACATTCCATTCCACGGCTCGTTCCAAAGCATAAGACCGTTAATGGGGCCGCGCGGATAACCGAACTCGGCAACGAACTCCTTCACGCGTGCGCGGAACTCCTCATCGTACTGTGGAAGCCATGCGAAATCGCTCTTGGTATCGAGGAGGACATTGTCATCAGTAAGATGAGGACGGGTGCGGCCGAGCGGAAGAATCGGGCTGTGGTCGTTGCCGGCGCCCCATTCGACGCAAATGGGATAACCCGTTTCGCCGATTGCGCGAAGCTGCGCCTTCATCTGCTCGTTGCGCTGTTCGCAATTATTCTCGACAGATGAGTGGAAGCTTGCTCCCATGCGGTTTGGCGCGGTCTGGAGACGCTTGATCGCGAGCGGGTCCGGAAGATCCATCACGATCTGGTAGTAAGGTCGTCCGGGCGGATTTTGTGGATCGACGATACGCGCCACCGACGAAAGAAGAAGACGCGTTCCGTTGTCGCGTTCGAAAAGAATCGCGTAGGAGCCGAAAGTCTCGGGAATGGGCGGCGTGATTTCAAGCGCGGTGGAGCCGCGAGCATCGATCGAGATATCGACTGGTTCGCCGAAGGGAATGTCATCGCCAATTCTGTAAAGAGTGAGATCGAAGCTGTCCTTGCCGGTATGAAGACCTTGATGCAACAATATCCAGCGTCCCTTCAGGGAAAGCGCATTCGCTGTTTGGTTGCGGAATTGCGCGGTGATCCGCACAGAGTCGCCAGGGTAGGCAAGATTGCAATCGCAGGAGCCTGCGATTTGTGAAATGGCGACTTCGCCATCACCCATGAACTGCCGTCCCCAATCCTGTTCGCGAACGCCCCAGGCGGCGGACAATTTTTCGCGGCCGCCCGGTGGAAGCGGTCCCGCGAAAGACGTGAGCGTTGAAACTGCGAGCGCCGAGACTGCCCCCGCGACTAGCATTTGAGCCTTATTCATGGTTACCCTGCGTGGTAGATGCTGTTTTGTCAGATGATAGCATTGCATTGCCACCAAACGAAAGTGGAAACCATTTGGGAAGTCGCCTGAAATCGAGGTACGAACCGCGGCATTTGATATTGTCAAATCCCGCATTAACGGACATGATTATGGGATTCTCCATTCACGCATGGTTAATTCGATGATGGGCCGAAACGATAAATCCCCATGGCGTATCCCCACGCTGCTCCTTGCCGTCGCGGCGGGTTTGCTCGCTTGCGCTTCGAGCGCGCGTGCCGACCTTGTTTGCGCCACTTGGAATCTGCGGTGGTTCCCGTCTGGCAAAAAGGACATCATCCGCGACATCCGCAGACGTCATGGCGAAATGCGGGTGATCATCCGCCCAGGCGTTTTCTGACCCGTATTCCTCAATCATGAATCTCGCGTTTTCAACGCTCGCACCAGTTGTCCTGCTTGTAGTGCTTGGTTTCGCACTGCGCATCTGGAAGTTTCTTCCCGCGCAGTTCTTCACACAGCTGAACCGTCTCGTCTTCTGGGTCGCGCTCCCAGCAGTGTTGTTCATCGAAACCGCGCAGGCGCAGCTTGCGACAGGCGATGCCGCGCGTACCGCAGGCGCCATGCTCCTCGCGAACCTGATAGTCGCAATCGACGCATGGCTTGCCGTGTGCTGGATGCATCTGCCATTGCCGACGCTCCGGTCATTCGTGCAGGGCGCATTCCGCGGGAACTATTCGTATGTCGGCCTGCCAATCGTCTTCTTCGCGATTCCCGACAATCGATCGCATCCCGCGATTCTCCTCGCGCTCGCGGGTCTCACGATCGTGAACAACATGGGCGCAGTCCTGTTGCTTACGCCGTTCGAGAAAAAAGAAGGCGGTGAAAGCGCATCGGTCGCCGCGGTCATCCTCCGCGCGATCGCCGGCATCTTCAGGAATCCGCTTGTGATCGCATGCATCCTTGGCGTGGTTGCATCCGCGATGAAGGCGCATTGCGGTGTCGAACTGCCCGAAAGCCTGGCGCGTGCGCTGAAGGCCGCCGGCGGAATCAGCATGGGCGGCGCACTCATCGCGCTTGGCGCGGGGCTGGAGCTTGGACGATTGCGCGGCGTGTTTGGACTCGCCGCGCTTTCGTGCGCGTTCAGGCTGATTGCGTGTCCGCTTCTTGGACTCCTCACGACGCGCCTTCTCGGCATCGACGGAGACTTGCGCCTTGCCGCGCTCCTCTTCATTTCAACGCCGGCCGCAGTGGCATCGTACGTGATGGCGGACCAAATGGACGCCGACCGCGACCTCGCCGGTTCGATTGTCGTGCTCTCGACCATTGCCGCGCTTCCGACGATGGCCGCTGTGCTGATGGCTGTGGCATAGGTGACATCCGGGCGCCTGACGCGCGACATCTTTCGGTGGATCGACCGCGCAACCATGAACTGTCCGGCATCCCCGTTTCGCGGCAGCCATTACGAAACAGTGGCGTGACAATCCGGGAAACGTGTATAATGCAAAATGAATGAACATGCTTCGAACTTTTTCCGCCGTGTGGCTCCCTTCGCTTGCGCTGTCGCTTTTTGCGCTGGCGGTTTCGCCTGACGCATGCGCAGACGATGCGCCGGCTGCCGGGCTTGACCCGGAAGCGGCGCTTGAGGCTGTTTCTGGGGATTCATGCGAGGATCTCCTGAAGCTTTGGGAGGAAACCGGCGATACCGATGCAACTCCAATCGAGAATCTCGTGCTGCCACTTGAAAGCCATCCAAACGGGCGTGTGAAAACACTCCTCCGCGCGAAGACCGCGCTTGTGCCCGTCGATGGCATAGTCCGCGGAACGGGCGTCCTCGTCGAGCGCTATGATGACTCGGGACGCCTCGATTGCATCATCGCCGCCGAAAACTGCATCTTCGACCGTGAGACGCAGCGCGGGTATTGCGGAGGCAACGTCCGCATCGAGCGCAAGGGCGTGCGCATTACCGGCGTTGACATGGTATGGCGGGTGAAGGAGCAGGGCGCAAAGATCCTCTCCAACGCCAAGGTCATCGCAAATCGTTTCGTGAAGGACATGGGGACACTGCTCAAATGAAAAACACACTTGCACTTTTCGCCATCGCGGCGATTGCCGTCGCTATTTCCCTTGACGCTATCGCCAAGCCTGGCAAGCCGGGAGTCCAGGGCGACACGGAAATCACTTCCAAGCGTCTCGAGTTCGAATACAAGGATTCGGTAATCCTCTTCGAGGAGGATGTCCATGTGAAGGATCCGCAGTACGATCTCACGGCCGACCGTGTGCTGGTCTTCCTCGATGGCACCAACGATGTCAAATCCGTCCGCGCGATGGGCAACGTCGAGGTGAAGAGCGACGATCGCATGGCGAAATGCTCGCAGGCCGTTTATACGAAGGCCGATGGCAAGATCGTGATGACCGGCAATGATGCGATGCTGAGCCGCGGCGACGACAAGATCTGGGGCAAGCAGATCACGATTTGGGTCGATGACGAGCGTCTGGAGTGCTACCCCGCGCGTGTCGTCCTGCCGAGTACCGCTACAGAGGAAAAGGCGAAGTAATGGCCGAATCGCTTCCAACCCCGCCGCCGGTTGATCCCGTCCGCGCCACCGACAATACCCGCTACGACCTCGAAGCAGAAGGTCTGGTGAAGTGCTATCGCGGTCGCACGGTCGTGAACGGCGTTAGCATCCGCGCGCGCTGCGGCGAGATCATCGGCATCCTCGGTCCGAATGGCGCAGGCAAGACCACGACCTTCTACATGGTTGTCGGCCTTGTGCGCCCGGATGGAGGGCGTGTCACTTTCCGCGGCGAGAACATCACCCGCAAGCCCGTGTACCTCCGCGCCCGCGCAGGTCTCGGCTATCTCGCCCAGGAAGCCTCGGTCTTCCGCAAGCTGAGCGTCGAGGATAACATTCTCGCAATCCTCGAGACGCTTCCGCTCACACCCGCGCAACGCCGCGAAAAGCTCGACTATCTCCTCGACGACCTCCGCCTTGCGCATGTCGCGAAACAGAAGGCTTTCACGCTCAGCGGCGGCGAACGCCGCAAACTCGAAATCGCGCGTTCGCTGGTTCGCGAACCGGCGATCCTGATGCTCGATGAGCCGTTCAGTGGCGTTGACCCCCTCGCTGTGAGCGACATCCAGCAGATCGTGAAGCGCCTTCGCGACCGCGGTCTCGGCATCATCATCACCGACCACAACGTGCGCGAGACGCTCGCGATTGTTGACCGCGCATACCTTATCTGCGAAGGCCAGGTCCTCCGCGAAGGCACCAGCGAATTCCTGATCAACGACGAGAAGGCGCGCGAACTCTACCTCGGCAAGAGTTTCAGGATGTAAATCGGATGGACAAGGAAGAGTCAACTCCGCAAACGCCCTTTACCGTGGGGCAATTCTTCGAACGGGCGAAAGACCGCTTGAAGATCGAGCTCGTCGCCGGTGGCGCGGGTCTAGACCAGGTGCTTGCCGAAACCGCCATCAACCGTCCGGGACTCGCACTCGCGGGATTCTACGATTACTTCCCAGTCTATCGCATGCAGGTGATCGGTCTCGCCGAGTACACCTATCTTGTCACGCTGACAGCCGAAGAGCGCGCCGCCCGTTTCGAGCTTCTTTTCAAGAACAAGATCCCGGGCGTAATTTTCACGCGCGGCAAGGATCTCTTCCCGGAACTCGCCACTTTGGCGGACAAATACGGCGTGCCGCTCATGCGGACGCAGATGGTAACGCGCAACTTCGTCAACGCCGCCACCATCATCCTCGAAGACCTTGCGGCGCCGCGTTGCCGCATCCATGCGACAATGGTCGAAGTCGTGGGTCTCGGCGTAATCCTCGAAGGCCAGGCCGGCATTGGCAAGAGCGAAACCGCGCTTGGCCTGATACGCAATGGACATGCGCTGATCGCCGACGATCTTACCGAGCTAAAGCGCGACCCCACTGGGAAGCTGATCGCTTCCGCTGTCGCGGTGACGCGACATTACATGGAGATTCGCGGCCTCGGCATCATCTACGTGCCATCGCATTTCGGCGTCGCATCGGTGCGCGATGAAAAGGAAGTCGATCTGGTCGTCACGCTCCGGATGATGTCCGACGGCGATTTCGACCGTAGCGGTTCCGCCGATCTCCACCGTGATTTCCTCGGTGTTTCGGTGCCGCAGGTAATACTGCCCGTGGCGCCTGGCCGCGATCTCGTGAACGTCGTTGAGGCGGTCGCGCAGGAATATCGGCTGCGTTTCGCCGGGAATTTCGCACAGCTCGATCTCGACGAGCGAATCAAGCGGCACCACGCCGCGTTTGCAAAGGAGGCAATGCCATGAAAAATTCCGACACAATCTCCGAGACCCGCGAATTTACCCTGAAGAATCGCTATGGAATGCATGTGCGTCCCGCCGGGCTTTTCGCGAAGGTCGCTGCGCGCTACGATGCGGAAGTCCAGGTCGAGAAGGACGGCAATGTGATCTCCGGCAAGAGCATCATGGCGCTCATGACCCTCGAGGCCGTTTGCGGCTCCGTCCTCAAAGTGACCGCTACCGGTCCCCAGGCCAAGGAAGTCCTCGATGAACTCGAAGGACTCATCGACCGCAAGTTCGATATTCCCGACGAACAGTAGTCCCCATTCCTTGCACTAAAAAACGGCGCGCCGCGATTTTCCGCAGTGCGCCGTTTTTTCATATACTTATGATATTCCTACACTTAAATAGCCTGTCCCTTTAAGCAGATTATTTTGTTTGCCATCGGGCGTGAATACAGGGATAATGGAGTTATTATGAACAGAAGAGAATTCATCAAGAGCGCCATTACCGCCGCCGCGTTGGCGCCCGTGGCACGACTTTCGATTGCAGATGATGCGGAAACCCCCGTCGCTGGTTCCGCGGCGACTCCGCTGGCGGACAAGGTCACCCGCCGCCCATACCGCGACACTGATGTCACGCTCCCCTTGCTCGGTTTCGGCATGATGCGCCTTCCGAAGGTTTCGCCCGATAAGAACGACATCGATTACGCGACCGCCGAAAAGATGATCGCGCGCGCCATGGCCGCCGGCGTGAACTATTTCGATACCGCCTATTTCTACCATGGCGGCCTCAGCGAGAAATGCGCCGGCGACCTCCTCACGAAGTACCCACGTGAATCATACTTCCTCGCCGACAAGATGCCCATCGGCATTCCGAAGACCGAAGAGGATGTCGAGCGCGTATTCAACGAGCAGCTTTCCCGCACGAAGGCCGGCTACTACGACTTCTATCTCGTCCACGGAATCAACGCCGGCAAGTACGCCGAGGCGAAGAGTCTCCATGTCTGCGAGTTCCTCGAGAAGATGAAGGCCGAGGGCAAGATCCGCCGCATCGGGTTCTCTTTCCACGGTTCGCCAGAAGACCTGCAGCAGATCGTCGATGACCGTCCGTGGGACTTCTGCCAAATCCAGCTGAACTATATCGACTGGGAGGCACAGCGCGCCAAGGAGCAGTACGAAATCCTCACGAAGGCCAACATTCCCGTGATCGTGATGGAGCCAATCCGCGGCGGCGCACTCGCCTCGCTGAACCCGAAGGCGCTGCAGACCCTCAAGAACGCCAACCCCGATGCCTCCGCCGCATCGTGGGCGCTCCGCTACTGCGCCTCGCTGCCGAATGTGCTCACCATCCTCAGCGGCATGTCGCTTCCCGAACATGTCGAGGACAACATCCGCACCTTCTCCCCCTTCCAGCCGCTTACCGATGCCGAGCGCGGAACTCTCGCGATCGCCATCGGCGCATACCAGGACAAGCTCGCCGTTCCCTGCACCGGCTGCCGCTACTGCATGCCTTGCCCGGTCGGCGTGGATATCCCCGCAATCTTCGCGATGTATAACAAGGCGAAGCTTTCCGGCGACATGGCAGCCTTCCGCAAGGCTTATGCCGCGCTGCCCGCAGACGCCCGCGCGTCGAATTGCGTGAAGTGCGGCCGCTGCATAAAGAAGTGCCCGCAGCAGATCAACATCCCCGACGAACTCGAAAAGATCGCGAAGGACGCCGAAGCGTGATATCCGCCATCCCCGCTCATCCGGGACGCGTCCACGGCATCGTCGTTGCCGCGTCCATCGCATTTTTCGCCATGCAGACAACATCGCATTCCAAGACTATCGACACGGATGTCGCAGTCGTGGGCGGCGGAAGCGCCGGCTTCGCCGCCGCATGGAGCGCCGCCTTCCTCGGCACAGACGTGGTGCTCGTGGAAAAGGAGTCCGCGCTTGGCGGCACCTCGACTGTCGCCGGCGTGAACAACTGGGAACCAGGCATGGGCGGCACAGGCGTGCCATGGCGCGTCTATCAACGCCTTTCCGCGCAGCCCGATGCATGCGCGCCATACGTGATGGCGAAGCACTGCATGTGGCCCGAACCCGGACAGCCCTACACCTATCCTGGCGCACTCGCGACCCTCGACCCGTCGCTGCCATACGAATCGACTTTGCACCGTCACGGACCCGGTCTCAAGGACAAAAATTGGTTCCGCGACAATTGCCACGGCGTTATCTTCGAAGCCGAAAAGATGTCGGCGACAATGCTCGAAATGCTCGATGAAACGAAACATTGCAAGACGCTTCTCGGCATCGCCTGCACTGGCGCGGTGCGCGGTGACGATGGCGCCGTCGAACGGATCGTGCTTGCCGACGGGCGCGAAATCCGCGCCAAGATCTTCATCGATGCAACCGATGGCTTCCTTTGCGAGCGTCTCGGCTGCGACATGATGTTCGGCCGCGATGCGCGCGCCGCCTTCAACGAACCTGGCGCGCCGCCAAAGCCCAGCCCGGCACTCAATGGCGCGACGCTGATGTTCTGTGTCGAACCAGCCGAGACCGACCTTGTCGAACCGTTGCCCGAAGGCGTTCCCGAAACTTGCTGGTGGGCGAAGAACTTCCCGCTGATGTTCGCCATGACGTGTCCGGGCGGCGGCTACTCTATCAACATGCTTCCCACGATGTCGGGCGAAGAAGCGTTTGCGCTCGGACCAGAAAAGGCGCTCGAGGAATGCCGTCGCCGCGTTTACGCCGAATGGCATTGGCTACAGCGCGACTACGCGGAGTTCCGTCGATACAGGCTCAAGTCGATCGCGCCCACGCTCGCGCTGCGCGAGACGAAACGCGTCCGTGGCGAGTATGTTCTCACCCAGCACGATTTGATCGCGGGCGTTGCGAAGCAAACGCATCACGATATCATCGCCATTGCGGACCACCCGATGGACAACCATGGCGGAGGCGGGCCGAATGGGGAATTGAAAGGCCCATACGGAATCCCCTTCCGCTGTTTGCTGCCGCTCGGCACTTCAAATGTGCTCATCGCGGGCCGCGCGGCGAGTTTCAGCAACATCGCCGCGTCTAGCTGCCGCCTTTCGCGCACAATGATGCAACTTGGCGAGGCCGCAGGTGTCGCCGCGCACCTGTCGGTAAAAAACGGCGCGCCGCTTCGCTCGCTCGATGCCGCGGAAATCCGCGCGGCAATGTCAGAAAAAATCGATATCGCACCGTAACAGGTAAAAGGGTCAAGGGCGGCGCGTCGCCCTTGACCAAATATCACGGAACTGGGATCGTCGCGAGAATCTTGTCGATGATCATGTCGGTCGTGATGTTCTCCGCCTCGGCCTCGTAGGTTGGCATGATACGGTGGCGGAGTACGTCGTGGGCGATTTCCTTCACGTCCTGCGGCGTTGCGTAGGCGCGGCCATGCAGAAGCGCATTGCCACGTGCCGCGAGATTAAGGAAGAGCGTGGCGCGCGGTGACGCGCCCATCTCGATGCGGTCCGCCAGATCAGGAAGACGCGCGGCCTTCGGTTCGCGCGTCGCGAAGACGATGTCCAAGATGTACTCGCCGACTTTTTCGTCGCAGTACACCTGGTCGAAGACTTCGCGCAAACGCGCCACGTCGTCTGCCGAAACCACGGCTTCTACCTTTGTGGTCAGCGGACGCGTAAAGCGGTTCATGATGCGGCGTTCGTCGTCGCGCGAGGAGTATCCCACGATGCACTTGAGCATGAAGCGGTCAACCTGCGCTTCGGGCAGCGGATAGGTTCCCTTCTGCTCGATCGGGTTCTGCGTCGCCATCACGAGGAACGGCGTTGGCAGGCGATACGTTGTATCCGCAATCGTGACCTGGCGTTCCTGCATGGCCTCGAGCAGCGCGCTTTGGACCTTCGCCGGCGCGCGGTTGATTTCATCGGCGAGCAGCAGATTGGTGAAGACCGGCCCCTTCTTCGGAGTAAAGGTTCCATCCTTCGGATTGTAGATCTGCGTGCCGACAACATCGGCGGGAAGCAGGTCGGGCGTGAAGGAGATTCGCTGGAACTGGAGGCCGAGCGCCTCCGCAAGGGTGCGGACCGCCGTTGTCTTTGCGAGGCCGGGAACGCCTTCGAGCAAGATGTGGCCGCCGGTCATGAGCGCGATGAGCAGACGGTCAACGAGCTTTTCCTGGCCGATCAGCACCTTGTTGATTTCGGTACGGAGACGTTCGAGCACTTGCGCCTGTTCGGCTATCGCGTGTGTTGCGTTCTGGATGTCCATTGAATTGTTCCTCTGAAATTGCGGACGGCGGTGAAACTCCGTCCATGCCAAATGACGGCTATTTCTCGGTTTCTTCGACTGGTTCTTGCGCGGCCTTCAGGAAATCGGCGCGTGTGCGCACGAGGTTCTGGGCGGAGTACGAAGGAAGCACGTATGTGAAGCGCGAGAAAAGGTCGCGTTTCGACGAAAGTTCGGCGGGGACTGCGTTTGTGCCCGGATCGATGGCGAGGCGGGCATAGCGGCCCGCGCCATTCGGGGCTTCGGAACCAATGCGCGCGGAATAGGTCACGCCGTCCTTGGTTGTCGCCGCGAAGATCGACGCGGCGCCATCCGCAAGCCCGGTCGCATCATCGCCAAGCGCGGGATCGGCGACATCCGCGATCCGCATGTATGAGAAGGCGGAATCGAGACTGTATGATTTCGAGACGTCAAACTCTTCGCCTTCCGCGAGGTCTTCCATCTCGAGCTTGCCGGACGAGCGGTCGAACGCGACAGTCGCGCCATCGGGGGCGGTAAGAACGACGCGCGCGATTTCCGAGGCCTGGACAGACAGCAGCTGCGTGTCTATCCACGATTTGACATCGGGCGAAAACTCGTTGAGGTTCTCTTTCACAAGGAAGGTATCCTTCGCGCCGTCGAGCGCGATGTAGCGCCCGTCGCCGCCACCCATCATGCCGTAGGGCATCTCTTCCTGCTGCGCCGATTCGCGTGCGCCGCCGAGGAACACCTTTGCGAGCCGCGAACCATCCGCGGCGAAAAGCGTGACGGCTGTCGCGGATGCCGGGTCGATCGCCATATCGGGCTGGCGGTGCCCGATCTTGAGATCGGCGAGCTCGAGGACGGCGGAACGCAGACGCGCGAAATCGGCAGGATAACCGAATGCGTTGGCGACAACCCATCCGTTATCGCCCTGCTCGATGCGGACTGCGGCATCGCCTTCGGAGATTTCCACTGCGGCCACCGCGCCGGCGTCGAGCGTTGGGAAGACGGGCTCTCCCGAAAGCGCGGGCTTTGCGGGCTTGTTGCTGTTCGAGGTGAATTTGGCGATTGCCACAAGTGCGATTGCGACAATCGCGAGGATTATCAGATTCTTCGTTTTCATTGTTTCGCTTTTTCTGAAATGCTAGCGCTTCGATGCTGCGCGGCGGCGCACTATTGCCATGCAGACGCCCGCGGCGATCACGATGATAGGCATGAGCGCGATGTTGATGAACTTGATCTTCGCGCCAAGCGCGTCGATATCCTTGCGGAGATTGTGGCGCACTTCGCGGAGCTGGTGGCTGATGGCGGCCTCCTCGCGGCGGAACTCGGCGATCGCCTCGCGCTGTTCCTTCGAGATGATCGCCTTCTGCGAGTCTTGCTTCTGGCGCTGGAGTTCGGCGATCTTGCGACGCGTCTCCATGAGCTTGTCGCTCAGCTGCTGCTCCTGCGCCTGGTATTCCCGCGTGGCGCGCTGGGCAATGTCGTCAACCTTGTCGAAGGGGCGGTTCGAGCGGCCGCGCGAACGGATTGCAATGAGCGCGGGATTGCCCGAGACCTGTTCGACCGCGTTCAGGAAGAAGGCGAGGTTGTCGTTCATCGGTTCGGGAACCTGCATGCCGAATCCGATGTTGACCATGCGGACGCATACATCGTCTGAAATCAGGTCGGCATCCGCGACGAGCACGATCGACGCTGGGGCGGCGCCGCGCGAAAGGTGCTGCGCCGTCGCCGCCGGTGCGTTCGTGCCATCGGCCGGGGCGCCATCGGGGAATGCGCTGTCGAAAGTGCCGGAGAGGCGGGCGGCGAGGATGTGCGACTCGTTGTCGGGATGGAGCTGGGCGCGGATCGCCCGCATTCCCGCCTGTGCGCCGAATGCATCGACCATGCACGACGAGTCGTTACCCGTCGTGATGATCGCCTCGGACTCGATGCCATCCTTCGCGGAAAGCGTGAAGGCGCCGGCGTAGGGCATGAGCATGTTGTCGAGGCGCGAAGTGAGAAGCGCGGACTTCGACATGTTGCGGTCGACGAGCGAGAGGACGATCGGCGTCTCCTCGACCTGTCCCGCGCCAGACGAAACGCGCGTCACCGCGCGGGTATCGGCTGCAATCTTCGTGGTATCGAAGCCAACGCCCCAGGCGTCGAAGAGTTTGCCGAGGGTCGATGGGCCATTCGCGCCGCCGTACATCGCCATCGGGGAATCGGCGTTGGCCATCAACTCCGCGCGCGAGAAAGGATCGACAAACGCGAGGATGTGTCCGCCGCGCAGCGCAAACTGGTCGATCGCGTAGAGCGTGGCATCCGCAAGGTCGCGCGGGTGGACGATCACGAGCGTCGTGATATCGGCGGGGATTTCCGTCGCATCGGCGGCGACCTCGCGAACATCATAGTCGCGCCTGAGCTCGTTGAACGCCAGCCAGCAGCCTTCGGTGCGCGGGCGCATTCCGGGCATCTGCTGCTGTGCGGGATGGCCGAGAACGCCTAGAGGGCTGAGAACTCCGATCACGGGTTTCGCGGTGTGCGCCGCGCGCGTGATCATGCGCGTGAGTTCATATTCGAGGCTTTGCTCGTTGCGCGGGGAGATCACCGGAATCGCCTCTTCGCCTTCGCCGACTGCGACAATGCCGAAGAAAACCTGGCTGCCGTAGGCGTCGAGCGCCTGCGGCTCGAGTCCGTACTTGAGCGCCCATACCTCTTCGTCGGAGTCCGGTTCGGGATCGTATGTCTCGAGCGTGATGCGCCCCTTGCCGGCCAGCTCGTATTCTTTAAGCAGGTCCTCGACCTGGCGGGCGTAGGACTTAAGCGCCATCGGCATGCCCTGCATGGAACGGCTGAAGTAGAACTTCAACACGACGTTTCGGTCGAGATTCGCGAGGATGGAGCGAGTGCCGTCGGAGAGGGTGTAGAGCTTCTCCTCTGTGAAGTCATGGCGCAGTCGCAGGTTGCCCGCGATCATGTTCACGGCGCAAATCGCGACCAGCAGGACAGCGAGTCCTATCAGGCCGGTGCACCAGCCGGAAAATTTCCTTGCGTTGCTGTTCATTCCTGAAAACCTCCCAATGCGGTTACGACGCCTTGCGGCCATCGACCGCGAGACGCGCTGCGGCGAGCGCGAAGACCATCACGCTTATAAAGTAGATCACATCGCGCAGATCGACGACACCGCGCTGGAGCGCGTCGAAATGCGTCATCAGGCTGCATGCGGCGATCCCATCGACAAGCGCCTGCGGCGCCCAGCCGGAGAACAGGCGCGTGACAGGCTCGAAGCCCGCGAGGATCAGCACCAGGCAGAACGCGAGGGCGAGCACGAAACTGACGACCTGGTTGCGCGTGAGCGCCGAGGCGAGAACGCCGATTGCGACACACGCGCCCGCCATGAGAAGCGATCCGAGATAGCCGCATGCGATCGCGCCCATGTCGGGCGAACCTAGCCATGCGGTCGTGAAGACGATCGGACACGTGAGCGCGAGCGCGATGGCGATGAACGACCATGCCGCGAGGAACTTGCCCGCGAGCGTTTCGGCGAGCGTGATCGGCAGCGTGAGCAGCAGCTCGATCGTGCCGGAGCGGCGCTCCTCCGACCACGTGCCCATCGTGGCTGCGGGAACCAGCAGGAGATAGACCCACGGGTGCCACATGAAGAAATAGACAAGGCTGGCGTCGCGCCGCTCGTAGAACATCGTGACGGAAAAAGTCAGGAATCCGGCGAGCAGCAGGAAGGCTACCAGAAACACGTAGGCGACGGGTGAACTGAAGTAGGAGCGCATTTCCCGCTTGAATACTGCGCCCGCGCGGTTGAGATTGAACATTATCTTGCCTCCTCCTTCGCGGCGCCATCAGCCGCGCCGAGGGTTAGTTTGCGGAAGACTTCGTCGAGACGGTTCTGCGGATCCATCGCGCGGAGTTCGGCCGGCGTGCCGTTCGCGACAATCTGCCCGTTCGCGATGATGAGGGCGCGCGTGCAAACGGCGTCCACCTCCTCGAGGATGTGCGTCGAGATGATGATCGCCTTGTCGGCGGACATCTCGCGGATCATTTCGCGGACGACGTACTTCTGGTTCGGGTCGAGACCGTCGGTCGGTTCGTCCATGATCAGCACGGATGGATCGTGGAGGATGGCCTGCGCGAAACACGTGCGCTGGCGGTAGCCCTTCGAGAGTTCGTCGATCACACGGTTGCGGACATTCTCGATGTGGCACTTGCGGATTGCCGCATCGACACGGTCGCGGCGTTCGCTGCCGCGGTATCCATGCACGCCCGCGATGAAGTCGAGGAAGCCCGTGACCGTCATCGAGCGGTAGCTCGGCGCGTTTTCGGGCAGATAGCCGAGATGGCTCTTCGCGCCGACAGGGTCTGTGAGAATGTCGTGCCCACAGATTTCCGCGGTGCCTTCTGTCGGAGGAAGGAACCCCGTGACCATGCGCATTGTCGTGGACTTGCCTGCACCGTTGGGTCCAAGGAAGCCCAGCACCTCGCCCTTGGCCACTTCGAACGAGATGCCTCGAACCGCCTGAATCGGTCCGAAATTCTTTTTTAGATTGCTGACTTTCAGCATACTTTCGCCTCGATTCTTGCTTTTTGAAACGGGTTATTTC
>JAZQOE010000033.1:0-13315 GCA_045627705.1 Kiritimatiellia bacterium
CCAATCCCAAATTTTCAATTGGCCAAGTTTTCCAGTTGCCAGAGTTGGCAAGTGCGTTGCGACGGCGAAATCGGGGCCTGTCCCAATTTCCACAGTTTCCCGCCCGCATTCTGTCTCATGCGTCTTATGCGTCTCATGCGTCCTATCGCGCGGCCTAACTCGAAGAAGACCGACGGCGAGGGCGCCGTCGCAACGTACGCAAGGCGCACCTTTTACCTCAAACAGCGGCGCGAAACTTGCCAACTTGAAAACACTGCCAACTCTGTCAACTCGGCAACAAACGACTGCCACGACACTGTTCCACTGCCGACTCGCGCTTCGATTCATGTGATTGCACAATGCAACCCAGTCCCAATTTGTCTATTGGCCAAGTTTTCCAGTTGCCAGAGTTGGCAAGTGCGTTGCGACGGCGAAATCGGGGCCTGTCCCAACAGATAACAGATAACAGTGAACAGTGAACAGATGTCGCTGGGGGCTCCGCCCCCAAGACCCCTGCGCGATTGAACCGCGCGGGACGCGCGGTCCCCCGTTTAGCCAATCATGCGGCCCGAAGGCCAGGGGGACCGTTCGTCCCGAACGGTCGCGCGTCGCGACCTGTATTGACCTCAACCGGGCGGTTGAGGAACAATGGCCGAACCTCTTACCTAAAAAAACGGCGCGCCGTTTTTTTTTACTGACGCGAAATGTCGAGCGCCTGCCTGAGGTCGGCGATGATGTCGTTGGGATCCTCGATGCCGCAAGAGAGGCGGACGAGGCCGACGGGAATACCGGCGGCGACAAGCTGCGCGTCGCTCAACTGGCGGTGCGTGTGCGACGCGGGATGGAGGATGCAGCTGCGCGCATCGGCCACGTGCGTCTCGATCGCGACGAAGCGCAGCGCGTCCATGAACCTGATCGCGCGGTCGCGGCCGCCCTTCAGGCCGAAAGAAATCACGCCGCACGTGCCGTTGGGCATGTACTTTTTCGCGAGGTCATAGTACTTGTTGCCGGGGAGACTAGGATAGTTGACCCATTCGATGTCGGGGCACTTCTCAAGGAACTGGGCGACGGCGAGGCCGTTCGAGCAGTGCTTGGGCATGCGGACATGGAGGGATTCGAGTCCGAGGTTGAGCAAGTAGGAATTCATCGGCGCGGGAATGGAGCCGAGGTCGCGCATGAGCTGGGCGACGCACTTGGTGATGTAGCCCTTCTTGCCGAAGCGCTCCGCATAGACTATGCCGTGATACGACTCGTCGGGCGTGCAAAGGCCAGGGAACTTATCGGCATGGGCGAGCCAGTCGAAGTTGCCGCTATCGACGATGCACCCGCCGACGATCGACCCGTGGCCGTCCATGTATTTCGTGGTGGCGTGCGTAACGATGTCCGCGCCCCATTGGAACGGACGGCAGTTGACGGGCGTCGGGAATGTGTTATCGACGATCAGCGGGACGCCATGCCTGTGCGCGACCTTGGCCCAGCGTTCGATGTCGAACACGGCGAGGGCGGGGTTGGCGAGCGTTTCGCCGAACACGCACTTTGTATTCGGGCGGAATGCGGCCTCGATCTGCCCATCGGTCGAATCGGGGTCGAGCATCGTGAACTCGATGCCCATCTTCTTCATCGTCACGGTGAAGAGATTTGAAGTGCCGCCGTAGATCGCGGCGGAAGAGATCACATGGTCGCCGGCCTGGGCGATATTGAAGACCGAGAAGAAATTCGCGGCCTGGCCAGACGAAGTGAGAAGCGCGGCGACGCCGCCCTCCATCTCGCATATCTTGGCGGCGACGGCGTCGTTCGTCGGATTCTGCAGGCGGGTATAGAAATAGCCCTCGGCCTTGAGGTCGAAGAGCGCGCCCATCGCGTCGCTCGACGAATACTTGAAGGTCGTCGACTGGATGATTGGAAGCTGGCGCGGCCCGCCGTTTTCAGGCTGCCATCCGCCCTGTACGCAGATTGTGTCCATCGAGTTCATCTGGATGCTCTCCTTGTTGTCAAACCGGCTTGTGTTGGTGAGATCAGCGTGCCGCGGCGCGCGCCTCGAGGTTCTTGCGAAGCGCGGCGAGGTCCTGCGCGGGTGCGGCGCCCGAGGCGACAGCGGCCTCCGCCACGGCAAATGATACACTTGTGAAGAGGCGCTTGTCGAAGGGTTTCGGGATGATGTAGCCCGTACCGAATTCGAGGTTCTCGTTTGGATAGAGCGCCTTGATCTCGGCGGGCACGGGCTCGTGCGCGAGCTGCGCCAGGGCGCGTGCGGCGGCGACCTTCATTCCCTTGTTGATCGTGCGCGCATGGGCGTCGAGCGCGCCACGGAAGAGGTATGGGAAACCGAGCACGTTGTTGATCTGGTTCGGATAGTCGCTGCGGCCGGTGACCATGACGCACGGGCGGCCGTCCATCGCGGCATAGACTTCCTCGGGGCTGATTTCGGGATCGGGATTCGCCATCGCGAAAATCGCGGGGAACGAAGACATCGCCTTCACGTCGTCGCCATTCAGCACGTTCGCGGCGGAAACGCCGATAAAGACGTCCGCGCCGCGGATGGCCTCCTTCAGCGTGCGGAGGGAAGTCTTAACGGCATGGCGGCGCTTGTGGGCGTTGAGGTCGGTGCGGTCGTCGCGGAGCACGCCCTTGGAGTCGCACATCGTCAAGTCCACCACGCCCGCGGCCTTGCACATGTCCGCGATGCGGATGCCCGCGGCGCCAGCGCCATTCATCACGACCTTCAGGGCGGAGAGAGGCTTGCCGGCGAGCTCGGCATAGTTCATCACGCCGGAAAGCGCGATCACGGCCGTGCCCCATTGGTCGTCGTGGAAGACCGGGATATCGAGCATGGCGTCAAGCTTGTCCTCGATCTCGAAGCAGGCTGGGGCCGCGATATCCTCGAGATTGATGCCGCCGTACATCGGCGCGATCGCGGCGACGGCGTCGATCACTCGCTGCGGGTCGGTCTTGCCGACATCCGCGCCGCCCTGGCGGCAGTGGGCGACAGGCACCGGCCACGCATCGACATCGCCGAATGACTTGAAGAGGACCGCCTTGCCCTCCATCACGGGAATGCTAGCGAGGGCGCCAAGGTCGCCTAGGCCGAGAATCGCCGTGCCGTCGGAGACAACCGCCACTAGATTCGAGCGAGACGTGTACTTGAACGAATCAAGCGGCATCGCGGCAATCTGCTTCACCGCCTGGGCGACGCCGGGAGTGTATGCGAGGCAGAGGTCGCGCTGTCCGCGGAGCGGATGCGGGAGACGGAGGCCGATCTTGCCGCCGAGGTGGTACTGGAGGACTTCTTCGCGGGTTACGGGTGCGTCGGACATTTCGTGTTTCCTTTGGATGGGATTGTATGAAGAGGTTGATTGATCAAGGTGATTGCCTGGAAATCGCGGCGGCGAAATCGGCGGCGAAATCATGCGCGGACGTGTAGCGCCGCTCGCGGTCGAAAGCCGTGGCCTTTTCCAACACGGCCGCGATATCCGGGGCGAGGCCCGTAATGGGAGGATGCGGGACAGACGCCAGCGCACTTAGTGGAGTGCTGTCAGGGTGCAGGATGCGTCCCGTCAGCAACTGGTGCGCGACCACGCCAAGCGCGTAAAGGTCCGTGCGGTTGTCGAGCGGCTCGCCGCGCAGTTGCTCTGGGCCGACATACGCCGGGGTACCGACGATGTACTCCTGGTCGTTCGAGGCATGAGTCGCAAGATCCGCGATGCCGAAGTCGATGATTTTCAGGACGCCGTCTTCGGTGAAAAGGATGTTAGCGGGAGAGATATCCTTGTGGATGACGCCATACGCATGCGCGAAATCAAGGGCGTCGGCAAGCGACGAAACAACCGTGATGGCGTCATGCGGATCCATGCACGCCCCGCCCGCGAGAAGTTGCGTCAGGCTGCCACCGCCCACATACTCCATCACGAGCAGGTACTGGTCATTGCGGAAATCGAGGTTGTAGAAACGGACGATGTTCGGATGGGTAAGGAGCAGCCCGATTCGTGCCTCCTGCTGGAGAAGACGGATGGATTCGGCGTCTTTGACCAGATGCGGCGCAAGCGTCTTGATCGCCACTTCCATTTCAAGGAGGAGATCGTAGGCGCGGTAGATGCGTCCCGTACCGCCTTCGCCGATCTGCGCGTCGAGGCGATAGCGCGCCGCCGGTTGCGCGGATTGCTGCCTTGGCGCGATGGTGATGTGCGGGCCGAAGGATGCAGATGCGGCGATCTTCGCACGTTGCGTTTTGGCGGCGGGAGAATCGCCGATGAAGACGACATGCTTTTTCGGCGCGGCGCCACGCGCTTCGCCTGGCGATTTGACTCCGCCGACAATGCGCCGCAGGTTTGCCGGCTGCCACGGTTTTGGAATGAACGTTTCCGCATTGCCTGCCTGGATTTGCTGGCGAGCGTAGAAATGGACCATCGGCGGACCAGTCAGGATCACGCGCAGTTCGGGATTGCGTTCGCGGGCGATTGGAAGAAGTTGCTTGAAATCGAGATCGGGAACCGACAGGTCGCATATCCAGACATCCAGGTCGAATTCCCGGAGGATTTGCGTCGCAGCGCCGATGTCCGTGACAGAAAGCAAGGCGACACCGGCAGGATCCAGCGCGCGATGTGCGTTGGTTGTCGATTCGGCGTCTAATGCGAGGACATGTAGCATGTGCATATTTTACAAGGATACACTATCGCGTCTTTGCGCCGCAAGCGCGGGGCATGGGAATACAGTTTTCATGCGCACAATTCCGCTCCCCGCAATGCCCTCTGCGGCAATCCGATTCACCATCGCCGCAGAGTTTACTCCTCGTAGTAATACGAGTAGTCGATACCCTTCATGAACATTTCGCGGTCGGCGATTCGGTCAGTCAATGCACCCGACAGCAATTCTGTAATCCTCTTTGCATCCGCCACGCTTGCGACCATGGCTTCAAGATAAGCCCGTTTCCCGACCTTGCTCCAATCCACACACCTGGAGAGATTTTTCCTTAACATCAAGTCAAGCCAGATCCTTGTAGCACGCCCATTGCCTTCCCTAAAAGGATGGGCGACATTCATCTCAACATATTTTGCTATTATTTCCGCGATAGAAGACTCCGGCATCTTTTCAATTGTCTCAAGTGTTTGAGGGAGAAATCTCGCCGGGGCGAATTTGAAACCGCCCTTCGAAATGTTTACATCCCGAATCTGCCCTGCAAAGCCATAAAGACCGCCAAACAAATAGCCATGAATCTGCTGAAGCCCCTTGATTGTGCCGACTTCAATCGACTCGATCATTCCGCTTTCAAACAGTGCATACGCCTTTTGTCTGGATTTGCCATCGATAGTTTGATCGGAATATGTAAACCATTCGATAAATCGGTTGGCGCTTGTCGCCGGGAACACCTTGCCGAGGGCAATGACGCCATCATAATCAAGGACATTTGCAAGTCGCATCTTTCCATCGGGGGCGAGGAATTTCAACTGGGTAGTGACACTACCCACTTCATTTCCTTCGCGACGCAGTTTCGCCTTTAGATACTTCCAGTAGTTTCGATTCTTCGCATAGTCGCTTTCGCCACGAAGGACGGCGACAATATCCAGTACCGAGAACCACCACTTCGATGTGGCATCGTCCCATACCGCCCGGACTTCCCGGTCGTCGAAGAACCGTATTGAAACTTTTTTCATGCCCATCATGCTACCATTTCAGGATATGGTTCTCCATCCGACACTTTTGGCAATAGGGATTCATTCTGTGGCATGAGGCCACAGCTACTCGACGACGAGCCGGGAGTCGCCGCCTGGTTCCGGCTGGACGCGCCAGGAAATATTGGTCACGGTGTCGAGGAATCGCTGGTCATGGCTCACGAGTATCAACGCGCACGGGCATTCGGCAAGTGCTTCCTCGAGGCATTCGATGCTAGGCAGGTCGAGGTGGTTGGTTGGTTCGTCCATCACGATCAGGTGCGGACCGCGCACTACGCCGAGCGAAAGGAGCAACTTGCGGATTTCACCTGGACTTGGCAACTCGCTTTCGAGAAGACGCGCCGGACGCGATCCCAGGCGGCTGAAACTCGTCATCACCTTGCCCAGTTCCGCGCGCGGCATCGCGGATGTCTCCTTGAGGATCCGCGCCGATTCCTCCGCCGTGATTTCCTGTGGCACATAGATAATCCGCTCGGATGGCACATTCGCGATTTCGAGAATGCGCCTCACGAGGGTGCTCTTGCCCGCGCCATTGGGACCGGTGAGGGCGATGCGGTCGGTTGGCCCAACGCGCAATTCAGGAAGGCGCAACACGCGACGCCCTTCGACGCCGGGGGCGGCGTCGCAACGCAAGGCGCCCGCTGAATCGGGGTGGCGCGCTGTGACGGCGCCCTCGCCGTCACAACCGGCGAGGGCGATGCGGTCGGTTGGCCCAACGCGCAATTCAGGAAGGTGCAACACGCGACGCCCTTCGACGCCGGGGGCGGTGTCGGAACCCAAGGCGCCCGCTGAAGCGGGGGGGTGCGTTGCGACGGCCCCCTCGCCGTCGGCTGCATGGCTGTGCGTTGCGACGGCGCCCTCGCCGTCGGCTGCACAAAGCGGAATCTCGCACGGATCGAAATGGACAAGGCAATTGCGGGGCGAGCAGCCTGCATCCTCGATCCAGAAACCCATCTCGTATTCCTTCTTCACGCCGATTCCGGCGCGAGCCTTCATGTCCTTGCCCGCGCGTTTCGCGAGGGCCGCGCTTTGATTCACCGCCCACGAATCCTTGCCGGTGAGCTTCGCGAGCTGACGCTTTGCGCGTCCGTCATGGTCGTGCATCGGCGGTCTGCGCGATGCCGCGGCCTTGTGGGATTTCGCCTGCTGGTCCGCCTCCTCGCGGCGCTTCTGCGACGCCTGCTTCAGGCGTTCGGCGGAATGGCGCAGGCTGTCGTCCTTGTCGCGCGCCTCCTGGCGTTCGCGGCGGTCTTCGTTGGAACCGGCTGTCACGCCGCCAGGGCGCATGGTCGCGTTCGGCGGGTCGATGAACAGGCATTGACTGCAAAGCGAATCGAGGAAAGCGCGGTCGTGGCTTACGAGCAGGCCGACGCCGCGGAAACGGCGCAAAGTGGAGGCGAGCAACTCGCGCGCTTCCGAATCGATGTGGTTCGTCGGTTCGTCGAGCGCAAGCAATTCGGGGTCGCGCCAAAGCGCGGAGGCAATCTGGAAGCGTTTCCTTTCGCCATGGCTAAGAGTGTTCCAGCGGTCGAGCCAATCATCGCCGATGCCGAGACGCTGGCGGAGGTCGAACGCCTCTGCATCGTAGGCGTACTGGAAATCCTCGGCGCCAGGCGGCGGTTCATCGGTGCGCTGTGGGACGTAAACGGCTGTCGCAAGGCGCACGATGCGTCCAGACTGCGGTTCGAACTCGCCGATCGCCATGCGCAGCAATGTGCTTTTGCCGGCGCCGTTCGGCCCGACAATGCCAGTCCAGCCAGGCGGGAAATGCGCATCGATGTTGTCGAAGAGCTGACGCGTCATCCCGGGGAACGAGAATGACGCGTGCTCGATATGGAGGAAAGTTGCCATGCGGTGGTGGGAGTGGGCACGTAGGGCGGTATCACGCCCGTGGCGCGCCGCGTTCAATTCTCCTTTTTCTGGAGAAGGACCGCGACTATCACGATGACGCCCTTGAAGGCCTCGCGAAGAAACGGATGCACGCCGAGGAGGTTGAGCAGGTTGTTCATCACGCCAATGATCAGCACGCCAAGGACCGTGCCAAGAACCGTGCCGCGTCCACCGGTCATGCGGGTGCCGCCTACAATCACGGCCGCGATCGTATCCATCTCGTATCCGCTGCCGGCGCTTGAAAAGTCCATCGATCCGATGCGGCTCACCTGGATGACCGCCGCAAAGGCCGCAAGCGCACCGGAGAGGGCGTATGCCGCGCGCTTCACGTGCTTCACCTGAATGCCGCTCAGTTTCGCGGCGCGCTCGTTCGAGCCGACAGCCACGAGATGGCTGCCATAGACGGTCATGCGCGACACGACATGGAAGATCGCCGCGCACGCAAGCCAATACAGAATCGGCAGCACCATGAAGCGTCCGAAAGGCTTGCTAGCAAACGGCAGAAACTCCATCGGGAACGAAGGGTTGCGCCCCTGCATGAAGTACTGCGTGATGCTTCGGAAAAGCTTCATCGTGCCAAGTGTGACGATGAATGGCGGTATTCCCCCATTCGCCACGAGCACGCCGTTCAGTTCGCCCAGCAATGCGCCGAAGGCTACCACGAGTGCAACGGCGAGGGCGAAGGCCCCCCACCCCGCCAGGTGCGCCGCGGCGAGGATGCCGTGTCCGGAGCAATCGAGCAACAGCAGGAAGAATGCGCCGCAGATCGCGACGGTCGAACCAACTGCCAGGTCGATGCCGCCCGAAAGGATGACGAAGGTCATTCCGAGGGCGACAATGCCGACGGTCGCGTTGTTGCGCAGGACGTTGATCCAGTTAACGCAGAAGGCCGACCACCAATCGCCGAATGAGGCGTAGTCGAAACCGAGGGCGACAGTCTGCAGCACGACCATCGCCAGAAGGGCGAGGGTCGTGCCGAAGAGCGGTTTGTCGGACCACTGCCGCTTGAACCAGCTTGCAAAGCGGACTAATTGATTCATGCGGCGCGCCGTTTTCCGTCGATTGCCGTGGGGAAGCCCCTATTCGAAGACGACCATCGTATGGCCGGAGAAGGCGGGGACCACGACGTTGGCGTAGCCGTCCTTGTACTCGAAGATCAAGCCCTGGCCGGAAGGCTCGAGGGTGACATTCTTCGGCGCCTTCGGAAGTTTGACGGAAAGCGGCAGGTCGCGGACGTCCGTGGCGTCCTCGACGATGTCGAGGTTCTGCGCGCGACGCTGCGGGCAGTATGCCACGAGGTGGACGATGTTCTGCCTGCCCTGCTTGTTCAGGGTGACTTCGAGGAAGCTCGGGCCGCCTGCCTTGACGAGCGGGTCGGGCATGAGCTGCTCGAGGCACTTCGCGATGAAGTGGCGGTAAGGCAGGTTGCCGTGCGTGGCGTATGCCTGGAAGACCGGGAAGGCGAGAGTGATGATGTTGCCGTTGCGGACGGCGGCGACATACGCGGACTTCTCGGCCGGCGGCGTCTGGAAGTGCGAGGAGAAGTGGTCCCACTGACGGTCGAAGTAAGGCTCGACGACGTTCACGAAGCCCTTTGCGCCGGCGGCGGCCTTCATGCGGAAACCGCGCTCGTACATAACGTGGTCGGTTGCGGGGATTCCATCGGCGAAGGGGCCGTTGAAACGCAGGTAGGTCGTCTGGTACGGCGAATCGCCGAAAGCCTTGATACCCTGGGCCGCGCCGAGAACGGGCTTGCCATCGGCGTCGAGGGCGGCCTTGCCGGAGATGATCACCGCTCCGCCCTTCTTCGAGAAGGCGAGCAACTTGGCGGCTAGCGCCTTGTCAACGGTCACGCACTCGGGAACGATCACGAGGCGATACTTCGAGAAATCGCCGCCCTCGGACGGAATGTAGTCGAACTGCTGGCGGAGCTGCTGGAGGGCGCGGACCGTGCCTTCGAGGGCGTCGCCGCCAGATGTGTGGTACGAACCGGAAAGCGGACGCAGAACGGCGATCTCGGTCACGGGAAGGGCATCCTTGCACCACGGCTCGCAGGACTCGATGTAGGAGTAAACCTTGCCAATCAGATCGTATGCGGCGGGATCGAGCGTTCCACGCGGGTGAAGCTGGTCGCCGACGCTGCAACGCGCGCCGTTCGCGATCGACTGCGTGCATTCGTACATGAGCGCCGCCTCGGGCTTGAGTCCGCCGAAGTCTGCCCAGCTCTTGTGGAAGCGGGCGGTCATGCCCAGGGTCGGCATGCCGTAGTTGCGGACGAGGCGGATGTTCAGAGGGAAGTATGTGTAGCCCCAGCCGCCGGTCGCAAGGGCTTCGACCTCGACATGGTGGAGATACTTGGCCTCTTCGGGGAGATAGGAAAGCGGACGGCTGTTGAACCAGATGCGGACGGCCGCGTTCTTCTTGTGGGCGGCGTTAATCTGGTCGGTGTAGCGCTTCATGTACTGGTGGACGACATCATGGGCGTAGCGGTCGCGGTCTTCCGGCTTGCGCGGATCAAGTCCGGCCTTGACCATGCTCTGAAGGGCGTAGGTCGAAACCGAAGGCTGATCCCAGCACATGTCGAGGAAGCAACCGTCGAGCGGTGCAAAGCGCTCGAGAACCTCGTCAATCTGCTCGGCGAGGTAGTCCTGGTACGGGCTGGACATGTCGCAGATGTGCCAGCATGGAACGAGCGGGTTGCCGGCGAGCGTTCCGTCGGGATTCACGACGCGCCATTCGGGATAGGTGTTGGCGGCGAATTCATCGCACTGCACGGAAATGTAGATCGGAGCCTTGATGTTGCGCTTGTGGAGCGCTTCGACCTGCTGGCCGAGAAGATCAAGTCCGGGCTTCAGGCCAGGGTGACGCGCGGGATGCTTCGTGTCGAAGTAGAGGTGGCCGTGATGGCACTTCGCAAAGACCGTGACGCTATCGACATGGGCGCGCGCCATGGTGTCGGCGAATTCATCGGCATCGAAATCGCGGCCGACATCGGGGATGCACGGCGATGTGTGGAAGTCGAGGTGGATCTGGCGGAAACGCAGGGACTCGGACATGGGAGGCTCCTTCTTAAGATAACAGATAACAGATAGCAGACAACAGATAACAGATAACAAGTGTGGCTGGGGCTAGCCCAAGACCATTTGCATTAGATCAAATCGCACTTGCCGCCGGCGCAGGCGACGGTCTGGGTGACGGTCGTGTTGTCCTGGCGTTCGACGAGCTTGGTGTAATCGACGGCGGTGCAGGTGCGGTTGAGGTCTTCCCAAAGCTTGCAGTTGTGGACGCGCTTGAGGCAGCGGGTCATCTTGAGCACGTCGCCGCCAAAGTAGTTCTTCGCGAACTTCTTCGCGCGGCGAACCCAGTCAAGGCGCTCCTTGCGGACATCCTCGATCGCCTCGTAAACGCGCTTCGGATAGATGTGGGGCGTAACGGCGTCGAGGTCTTCGCCACGGCCGAGGGCGCAGTCGCAGGCGGCCCAGAGGTTGTCGTCGAAAGCACGGAGTCCATCGACGATAAGCCCGGAGGACATCAGTGCACCGACGCCGTAGAATTCGACGATTTCCGCCGCGGTCGGGACTGCGCAGAATGGCGCCTGGGGATAGTCGAGGTCGCCGCCTTCGGGGAGAAGCGAAATGCCGGCGAAAGAGTCGCGGTTGTCGTAGATGTACGCTTCGACATCCGCCCATTCGTTGTCCTTTACAGAAATAGTGTTCGAGACATTGTGCGAAAGCCAGGGCTGGGCGCAGCGGTCGAGGCGCTTGCCGGCATCGATCCAGTTCTTCTTGGTGAGCTGGACCTTCTTGAGGAGATCGACGGCGCTTACGTCGCGCTTTGTCACGGCCTCGGGATTCGCCTCGATGCAGAAGGTGAGGACGACGTCCGTGCCATTGGGATTCCACACGGAAGGCTCGACTGCGCCGGGATTCTGGGCGCGGAAGAAATCGACGAGAAGTTCGTCCTCATTTGCCTGCGCACGGCGGAAGTAGCGGCGCGCGTGGTGCGGGTGGATACCGGAAGAGGTGCCGAGGATGCAGCTCGTGGTGCCGGCGGGCTTGACGCAGGTCGTGCGGGCTGCGGGATTGATACCGATGCGTGCCGCGATCTTCTCGTTGACCTCGAGGATGAGGTGCGCCATCTTGCGCTGTAGCCCTGCGTCGAAGGCGATGCGCGGATGTTCCATCATGCCTGTCATCGAAATGCCGAGAAGAGCTTCGCGGCGGGCGATGCGGGTCGAGGTCTCGCCGAGATACGGGAAGTCGGTGTAGTCGGCCTGCAGCGTGCCGAGGATGGCGGCGGCGCGGCAGGCCTCCTCGAATAGCTCGGCGGAATCGACCGCGCCCATGTTGAGCTCGCAGAGATTGCAGAAGGCGAAACCGCTATTGCCGTCGATCTGCGGGTAAAGGCCGATTTCGGCGCAGGGATTGAAAGTGCAATCGAGATCGTCGGTCCAGACGAAGCCAGGCTCGCCGAATTCGCGGACAGACTTCATGAGCTTCGCGAACTGCTCGCGGGAGGTAGCGTTGCGAAGGAGCATCGCGGAGTTGTTCGAACGGGCGCGCTGGGGGTTTTCCTGGAACCAGTTGCCTGTCTTCGCGGTGGCCATTTCCTCGTCGTCGGGCGAGAAGAGGCAGATTGTCGCGCTGCGGCGCACGCCGCCAGAGAGAACGGCGTCGGAAGCATGCATCAGGATATCGTAGGCGTCGATCGGGCGAAGCTGCGCGGGGCCTTCGGCGACGAGGCGCGCGAGGAGCCTGTTGATGAGTTCGAGCGAACGGCGCAGGGGTTCGGGTCCGGGCGCACGGCCCATGCCGGACGAAATGGGCATGCCCTTCTGGCGGATTTGCGAGAAGTCGAAGGAAACGACCTTGCCGGCGAATTCGGGCATTGGCTGATTGGAAACGAAATAAGTCGAAAGCAATGCGCCGAGGGCGTCCGCCCAGCCTTCGATGGTGTCCGGAACCACAAAGACCTCCTGTGCGCCCGTGGGGGCGGCGATGGCGGGAAGCTTGGCGACATGGTGGCGCTGGACGGAGAAACCGACGCCGCAACCGCAAAGGAGGAGCCAAAGGGCCTCCTGGAAGAAACGCGGACGGTCGCAATACGAGGTCGTGCAATTGTAGATGCGCGCGTTCTTGCGGAGGATCGGGTCGCCGCCGAACTGCATCGCGCGCTGGCTGCCGAGCATGAGCTTCGCATGCATGGCCTTCGAGCAGATTGCGAGAAGATCCTCGACATCGATACCCTTGGCGGCAAAGTGGCGGCGGTGCATGTCGATGACGCGGTCGACCGCTTCGTCAAAGGTCTCGCGGCGCATCTTTTCTGGGATGTAACGGCTGTACTTCGAGGTGAAAACGTAGTCTTGAAGGGCTTCGGTGCTCATCGGAAACGCTGAAAAAAAGAGGTTGGAGAAATGGGGTTAAAAGGGTTGTTTCCATGATTTTCACGCAAAGAGCGCAAAATCGCGGAAAGTCAATATATAGTGTATCGCCTCACAAGAGTCCACAATATTTTGTGTAGTTGAAGAAATAAACTTCTTGACAAAATGAGCACCCAATAAACATTGGGGGAAGGCATGAGGTATGAGGTAAAAAAGGTAAGAGGTTTGGTTGCCGCCCGCTTTGTCCTACCCGTCCTACAAGTCTCACCCGTCCTACATTAGTGTTGTGGCCCCAAGCACCCCTGCCAAGAGAATGTAGGACAATTTCGCCGCCTATTACCTCTTGCCTAAAAAAACGGGGCGCCGCTTTTTGAGCGGGGCGCCGGTTTTTTTTTGGTGG
>JAZQOE010000034.1:0-2504 GCA_045627705.1 Kiritimatiellia bacterium
TTCGGGCGGTGACGAAGGATCACGCCCAGGAGTATGCGATGTCGCATTTCGAGGGCGTCTGCAATGCCACGCGCAACCAGGCGATCGCACATCTTCGCATGATGTGGCGCATCCTGATCGAGGATGGCACGGCGAAGATCCCGGCGAACGTCTGGGACGGCATCAAGAAGCGCCGCGAGGTGCATACGCGGCGGCGTGAGCTGACGGTCGAGGAGCTGGGGCGCGTCGTGGCCCGGCTGAAGGGCGAAATGCGCGTTCTCTTCGCCGTCGGCATCTACACCGGTTTGCGGCTTGGCGATTGCTCGATGCTCGAATGGGGTCAGGTCGATCTCGTGCGCGGATTCATTTCGCTCATTCCCCGCAAGACGGCGAGGAAGAACGGGCGGTCGGTGACCATCCCAATCCATCCCGTCCTGATGAACATCCTGCTTGAGACCGGGGATGGCGAGCGCAAGGGGTATGTCATGCCGGAATGCGCGGGTCTGTACCAGAGGCGGCCCGAGGCGCTTTCGGGGCGCATGAAGCGCATCTTCAGGTCTGCGGGCATCGAGACGGCGACCACGGGGCAGGACGGGCCGCGCAAAAGGGCTCTAGTCAGTTTCCATTCCCTGCGGCATACCTTTGTCTCGATGTCCGCCAACGCGGGTGTTCCGTTGGCTGTTGTGCAGTCGATAGTTGGCCATGCCACGGCGGATATGACCCGCCACTACTACCACGAATCGCAGGGGGCGCTCGTGGCGGCGGTCGCCGCCTTGCCTGATGTGGTGAAGCCGGGAACGGGCACTTCGTCCCCCGGAGCGGTAACTCCGCGTGTGAAGGCGCTGTGCGTGGCTCTGGACGCATTGGATGTGCAGGAGCGGGAAATGGTTCTCCGCCACCTGCAAAGCGCAGGAAAGGCCGCCAGCGTCGCCCTCGTACCGTGCGCACCGGAACCGACACAGCAGACCGTGCAATATCCATTGGTCCCAGTGGCGGCTGCTTGACTGACAGAAGAGCGAGAAGAGAAAGCCGTATCTCCAAGCGTGGAGATGCGGCTTTTTCGTTGCCTGAACGGGGGTGTTTCGGGATGTGGTTTTAGGTGGTATTTGTAAACGCCGCAAGGTAAAATCAGGTAAGAAAACACGGTAAAACGGCCTCTCTGTAGCATGGCATCGGCGCATCATTCACTGTTATCATATCGGCTGATAATCCCCGAAGTTTAGGCAATACTTGACATTATTGCCGACGCGCACGAACAAGCAGGTCCCCTGCGAGTAATTTTTGGTATAATATGCAACCTATGAGGAAGATCGCGGTCATTTTCTGTGCACTTGTGCTTGCCGGAGGGGGTCAGGCAAGCTGGTACTGGCCGTTTGGATCGGACGAGGGTCCGGAGGAATCGCCGCGGCGCATTTCCGAGCTGATGGAGCCGGCGACGAAACTCATTGACGAGGCCTCGGACTTCGCGTCGGACGGCAAGGTCGACGAGTCCGTCGAGGCCTATCGCAAGGCGCTGATGGAGCTGGATCGCATCGAGCGCGAGAACCCTGAGCGCGCCAAGGGCTCCGAATTCGCGACGCTTCGGAACAAGCGCGCCTATGTGAACGCGGCGATCGACTCGATGCTTTTGAGCCAGGTGAAGCAGAACGCCAGGGCCGTCGCGGTGAGCGACACGACGGAGCTGGAGAGAAAGCTGGCGGAGGAGAGAGGGGAGAAGCCGAAGTCGGAAGTCGAAGGGAAGAAGTCGAAGTCTGAAGTCGAAGTCGAACAGAGGAAGGAGGCGAATTCCATTGTACGACTTGAGCCTACGACCACGACTAAACCGGCGCCCAAGCCGACCACGAAGCGCGAGCGGGCGATGGATGCGATTGCGAACGGGAATTACGCCGTGGCGGAGGGGCTGATCAAGGAGATGCTGGCGGAGAAGCCGAACGGTGCGATGGCGCTCAATTTGCGGGCGGCAATGGAGATGAAGCAGGGGAGGTTCGACGTGGCGGAGGCTACGCTTGACCAGGCGATCATGTCCAATCCGCGCAGCTATTTCGCCTACTACAACCTGACTAGGCTGCTTTTGCAGAAGGATGCCGGGAACAAGGCGGTCGCCAAGCGGTACTATGAGACCGGGCGCGCGATGGGCGGTCCGGAGGATGAGGTGCTGGAGGCCTTAGTCAAATGATCGCGCTTCTCGCCAGCTTCTTGATTTCGACGAACGCCACGGCGCGTGAGCTGGTGATGAACTGCCGGACGATGATTCCGGCGAATGTCGAGCTTTCAGGCCGCATCATCCTGCGCAACCGGAAGGGCATTCCCCAGGCCGAGCACGACTACGTGCTGACGCGCTCGAACGCCGTGACGCGCCTCGCGGTCGACGGCCAAAATCAAACAATCAAACAATCTGACAATCAGACAATCTGCAATACCGACGTCACCTGGAGCGACATCGCGCTTGACTACCTCTGGTGGGATGACTTTTCGTTTGACGCCGAGCGCGAGGGGGAGACGGTGCACGGGCAGGTCTGCGCGGT
>JAZQOE010000035.1:0-13315 GCA_045627705.1 Kiritimatiellia bacterium
CTTGAATATTTCATTGTAGCTTTTCAGCATGCCATCGAGGGGTGACTCGGAGCGGCCGTTTAGAAACGGAGCGGCGCAGACGCCAACGGTCTTCAGTTGGTCGCATTTCTTCAGTAGGTAGGCAAGCGCAAACTGATCGTCAATCTCGTTGTAGGTGTCGGTATCGAGAATGACGTCAACCATTCCCTTCGGCGGCCTGAGATTCGTCAGATACTGTTCCTTGGTCATTTGTCCAAACTCCTTTTTTGCGATTTTTCGCGTCCTCACGCACGGAATTCCGTACATCATACCAAACTGGCCTTCGCCCCTGCAAATACCTTGTATGCGCCACCGCGACGGCTATGCGGAATTGATTTCCGGCCATCCTAGCCCAATGTCACCGTCTCGCGTGCGTTGCGACGGCGTCCCCGCCGTCGCCGCTCGTTCAATGCCCGAAGGCGGTAGGGCGGGCGCCCCGCGCCCGCCACTCGCGCAAAATCGCGGTCTGTCCCCGTTTCGCGTCGAGTTGATCGAGTTGTTCGATATGGGCGACCAAACAGAGAAAGTTCACTTTTCCCGTATTCAGGACGGACAAATTTGAAGTATCATGCACTCATTATGACCACAACTGCGATACTCGCCATGAACTTGATCTTGAACTCCCCATCCGCGCGCTGGAATAGCGCCGAAAGCCTCGATAAACTACGAGAAGCCGCCGCAACCGCAATGACGGTCGAGGTGGAACCCGTAACCGCGAAGACTGTACTTCCGCCCGGCGCCACCGCCCATGACTACGTGAGCCAAGGGCCATATTGGTGGCCCGATCCGAAAAAGCCGGATGGACTTCCCTACATCCGCCGCGACGGCGAACACAATCCCGACTGCCTGACGAATTCCGACCGTCCTCGACTCGACCTGCTCGTGAACACCGTCTGCACCCTCGCCGCGGCACGAGTGCGTCTCGACGACACCCAGGCCGCCGCTCGCGCCGCCTCGCTTCTCAAAATGTTCTTCCTCGATGAAGCGACGCGCATGGATCCAAACCTGAATTTCGGACAAGGCATTCCTGGAATCTGCACCGGCCGCTGCATCGGCGTAATCGAAACCCGCTTCCTTGCCGAGAAACTCGTCGATGCCATCATCATCCTACATTCCACCGGAGATCTTCCAGATGCCGAGTACGAAGGCCTACGTGCCTGGTTCTCCGCATTCCTGGACTGGCTGACAACCAGCAAAATCGGCGCGGCCGAAGGGCGCGAACACAACAACCACAGCACAAGCTATGATTTGCAGGTCGCAATCTTCGCGGCATTCACGGGACACGACGACCTCGCCCGCAAGACGCTCGGTGAAGTTCTCACGCGCCGCGTCGCGACGCAAATCGAGCCAGACGGCAGGCAGCCCCATGAACTCGCGCGTACCCGTTCGCTAAGCTACACGACGATGAACATGGGGCTTTTCCGCAATCTTGCCGCAGTCGCGAAGCGCTTCGACATCGACCTCTGGAACGCGACCACACCAGACGGACGGAGCATAGCGAAGGCGGCGGAATGGTTGCGCCCATACATCGACGGCGAAAAGGAATGGAAGCGCCAGCAGATTACGCCCTTCGACCCCATCGTGATGCGATGGGTTGTCGAAGAGCCGTGATCAGGGTAAAAGCTGCGTCAGCGCTTATGCTGGCGCAAGCGTGGGCTATTGCAGCATGATTATCGTACCCAGGTTGACAATCTCGCACTCATAGCAGCCGAGATCGACAACCGGGTCGCCGTGCCTTGCGGAACCGGGGAGGCCGTAGATGATGCGCGGATTGCCTTCGAGGTCGATATCGCGCGCCGCGTATGCGTTGTCGCCGGCGTCACGCGCCTTGCTCGATGCTCCAAGGTGGGCATCGAAGGCGGGATCGTCCCAGGCAACGGACACATTCTTCAACTGCGGATCGATGAACTGCAGGTTCACGCACTGGTTGGTCGTGTAGCCGCGTTCGCCGACAGGCGTGTCCCAAATGATGGTGTCCTTAAAGACCAGTCCTTCGCCGGGGTTGAGATAGTAGCCCTGGGAAATAACGTAGTCGTTGATCGTGTTCAGGATCCCGTCTCCGCAGATGATCGAATTGCGCATCGTGACGTTGACATTGCGGACATTGTAGCCGCCGCAATTGCCGACGAATGTGCAGTTCCTGATATCGGGATTGGTGCTGAACCCGCAGAATATTCCGCCAACGCCGAAGTTGCCGGCGAAGAGCGAGTCGTTGACGTTGAAGGTGCCGGGATTGAGATAGTTCGAGGCGATGACCGTGCCACCCTGTCCGCCAAGGAACTGGCAGCGGTCGATCTGCAGGGTCTTGGCCCAATAGGCCATGATGGCGTTGGCGCGGTAGGCGTCGCCGGCGAAGTATCTATCCTCGTTCGGGACGGCGTTATTGCGGAAGAGGCAGTCGCTAAGGTAGAAGTAACCCGAAGCGTTGCCATCGGAATTCGCGACGGTGCCATAGTTGCTGTAGTTGTCCTCGAAACGGCAGCGCTTCAGCGTGATCGACGTCTGCCCATTCACGGAATCGCTCTTGATGAATACGGCCGCGGCGCGGCGCATGCCCGTGAAGTCGGAGTCTTGGACTTCGACCAGTGCGGAGTCGCGGAGCAGGATGCCGCCGGCGGCGTTTAAGTTCTCGTAGTCGCTGGCAAAGGCGGAATTGGTCACGGACAGCGTGGCGGCGTCGGCCTGGATGGCTGCCGCGGTGAAGTTCGTGAAGACCATGTTCGCGACCGAAGCGTGTTCGATCGTCGCGTGGATGCCATCGTAGAGGACGGCTGTGGCGGCGGTTCCAGCGCCATCGACAATGTAGTCGCCGCGCGTCGCGTTGCCATCGGCGGCATAACCAACGAGCGCGATGTCGCCGGGCTGCCACGGGAAGGCTTCGTTGGCGGGCGAATAAGTTCCCGGAAGCATGCGCAGCGTGTCGCCGGGCTGCATGAGCGGAATCGCGTGTGAGACGGTCCGGAAGGGCGCTTCCATCGATCCGACGATGTTGGCGTCGCTACCGTTCTCGGGATCGACGGCCATCCAGCCTGGATAGCCGACGACGGAGATTTCGATGCTGTCGCTTTCGGTCTCGGCGAAGATGTATCCGCCGCCGACCTTGAGCGTCGCGGTGTTCAGGCCAGAGAAACCGGTGAGCTGGAGATAGCCGGTGGTGGCAGAGGCATCGGCGGGTATGAAGGCGTCGCCAACCCATGCTGCGGAGTTGTCGCCCTCGCCCGTGAAACTGGAGAGCGAGACGGGGATCGCGGCCGGGGCCACTGCGCCCGCGAGGTCGAGCGAGACATGTATCTGGCGGGTCTGGCCAGGATGCAGGTAGATCGTACGGCTGATGTGGCCGACATTGACAATTGCATCGGAGATGAAGAAGTCGATGTTCTGCGGTGCGACGGCGGCGGGGGAAGCGGCGTCGGACAGTGTGATGCGCGTCCAATCGCAATCGGTTCCGCGCGGGAAGGAGAATGTTACGTTCACGGGGCCGCGGCCGTTGTCGATCGAGATGGACGAAGGACCGGTTACGCTGCCGTCCTCGGAATAGGAGACTGTTGCCGTTACGGGGCCATCCGTGCGCGGCTCGATTGAGACGGGCACGACGATATCGGCTCCGCGCACCACGTAGAAGGCGCCGGGAGCGGGGACTGTGAAGGCCGGTGCGGGCGATGCGCCGAAGAGCGACTCGTAGGCGCCCAGGTCGATGGCGGCGACACCGTCGCCATCATTGTCCGCAAGGCGCGCGTTGCCGGCGAAGTCCAGTGCGTAGGCACCGGTGTTGAACGCTTCGCCGCCTGCATCGATCGCAGGCGAGTACGGGCGCGGGGCGAGGTCGAAAGCCGGGTCGTCGCGGGCGACATCCGGATTCTCGAGCATCGGGTCGCTGTCGCGGATCACATTCGAACTGCCGACCTCGTTCCAGCCGTTTCCGTCGGGGGTGTCCCAGAGGATCGTATCGAAGAAGTATATCCTCGTCGGGAACGGCCCGTAATTGCGCTGGAAGCTGACGGCTCCATCCTTGTAGATGATGCAATTGTGGAAGGATGTGGTCAACTCGTTCGCGGGACCGCCGCAGTAGCCGCCGGAGTTGCGCACGAGGGTGCAGTTGTAGAGGTGCAGATCCGCGGCATGTCCTAGGAACATGCCCTGGTGCGCGTAGTTGTCCACGAAAATGGAGTTGTATATCTTGGTCGGGTTCGGGTTCGTGTAGTCGAGTCCGATGAGGTCGCCGCCGTAGTTGCCGACGAACTCGCAGCGATCCGCCACGAAACTCCCTCCGACATGGTAGGAAATCGCGCTTTCGGCGCAATCGTGGACGTAGCCGCTCTCCCACGGATTGTCGAGGAAGCGGCAGCGGTTGCCGATGAAGCGGTCGCGGTTGAGTGTGAGGTAGAAGCACGCGGGCGCATTGTCGCGGTAGGTGCAGAAGACACCGCGGGTCACCTTGTTGCTCTCGACCAGGCAGTCGTTCAATTCAAGGGTCGAAGCATAGTCAACAGCAGCGAATATGGCATAGCGGTCGATTTCGGTGATCACACAGCGGTCGAAGGTCGCCTTCGCGGGAGTCCATGTATCGAGCAGGCCGACATTGCCGATATGGTAGCGCTTGCCGTTGCCCTGATCGACCCACATATTGAAGGTGGCGTCCGCAAGGGACTGTGTGAAGCGGCAGCCCTCCGCTTCAATCACGGCTTCCTGTCCATCGGAGGTGCCAATGACCTTGATAAGGGATTCGGACGAATTGCACAGCCAGAGCCCCTTGAGCCCGAGCTTGCCCGTGCCAAGTTCGAAGAGGTGGCCGGCGGTGTTGCCGCCATCGATAATCGGCGCGGACGTCGCGGTGGGTTCGCTGACGATCGAATAGCCGAGGGCCGGCAGCGGGAAGGTTTCGCCGCCATCTGCGTCGTAAACGCCTTCAGCGAGATAGATGGTACCGCCAGGCGCAACCTGCGAAAGGGCGTGGGTGATGGTGCGCCACGGGGCGTCGCTACGGCCGGTACCAGTCTCATCGTCGCCAACCGTCGAAACGTGGCCATCAGACCAATTGCTGGCTGTGATATTCGCCGTGGCGCGTGCTTCGACGCCTGCGTTGTTAATGACAACCAGTTCGACCTCGCCTGGGCCGAAGACCACGGGCGGATCGACCAGGATCGAGTGAATGCCGGAGACATCGTCGAACGAGCCGTTGTCTAGCAGTGCGGGATCGACGGTCGTTCCGGAGGTCGCGTCGATGGCGATGGCGGCATCCTTGGCGAGCGCGGTCGGCGCGTCGAGCAAATAGGTGATAGTGGTGGTCTCGCAGTTCGTCGTGACGATTCCATCGGTGTACGAACGCATCCAGAAGGCGACGGTGTATTCGGTGCCCGAGGTCGTTAAGGGAAGGTCAAGCGTAGTGGGCGGGTTGTCGAGGTCGAAGTATGTCCAATCCTCTTCCGAGAGCGAGGAGGGATCGGAAGAGAGCGTGACCTGGTAGTCGGAGCCATGCGCGGCCTCCGGCACGCCAAGGACCTTGAGCGTGGTCGCGCTCGTGAAGTCCGCGCTGTCGGTCCGCGGATCGGCGACATCGAAAAGGTATGGCGAGAACTGGTAGGTCAGGTCGTCGAAGTAATTGCCGGAAGGATCCGTGATGCGCAGCGCCATGTAATCACCGCCGCCGCCTTCCTGCAGCTTGATGGTGACGGAGTTGATGCCGGGATAGAGTGTGCCGCCGGAGGAGAATTCGCCGCCTGCGCCGCCATGCGAGACCTGCAGCGAGCCGTTTACCCACACGCGCAGACCATCGTCGTTGTTGTGGCGGAAGAGCACCTGACGGTTCGCCTTGCCAGGGACATAGATATAGACATGCCAGTACTTGATGTAGTTTTCCCGGTCTGGCAACGGTTTCCAGTTTCCGTCCGCGGCAGGGCAATCCATGACAGTCCACGTCAACTTGCCATCGGTGGTCGTCGCGCCGGGCACGTCGTTGAAGGTGTCGCCATCCTGCGGCCTGATGTTGACCTCGCCGCCGAAGGCTGACAACTGGTCGCTGTCGATGCCGCCGACGCCGCCAACGCTGGTGCTGATGTAGTCGTTGTTGAAGTCCGCGCCGAGGTGGAGGAGGCGGTTGAGATAGCCGTTGGGCAACGGGTTGGATTCCGTGGAGGACACATCCCCATGTGAGACGAACGGGGTGCCGGTGACGGTGACGACCTGCGACGCCGAGTTGCCGGCAAAGTTCACCGCGGTGAATGTCACAAGGTTCTCGCCTTCGGTTATGATGGACGGCGAAACAGTGCGGGAAGCGATTCCGACCGCGTCGTGGGTGCCGTAATCGACATCCGCCGGGTCGAGGGCGCGACGGCCGTTTGCGCCGACCATGAGCGAGATGTCGCGCACGACGATGGTCGGCGGGGCGACGGTATAGACAATGGCGTCGTCGAATGCGACATCGGCAAACTCGCCGGATGAATCGTGCATCCACACGCGGAAGTTCAATTTCGCGCCATCCACCGGCGGCTGGAAGGAAATCGCCGGAATATCATCGACGGAAGCGGGCATCGAAAGCCATGCTCCGGCATCCGGGGCCGGATCGGAGCCCATGACGATTTGATACTGGTCGAAGTTTCCGGCGGCCGGGAACTTGGAGACCTTCACTTCCGTCGTGCCAACGTAGTCTGTGCCGCCCGCGGGGGCCGCGACCTCGAAATCGCAGTCGATGTGGTAGCGCCGCTGGAGGTAACTGAAGACTGCGAGCTGCTCGTTTGCGTCGAGCACATGGTCGTACACGAGCAGTTCCGCGATATCTCCATTGAGGCCACCGCACCACTCGTTGTACTCGTTGGCGCAGCCGATGTACAAGCGATTGTCGTGGCCTCTGAAGGGCTTGTCACCGCTTTGGGAGTCAACGACTTTGTTGTTGACCGCAAGAGTCGCCGACGCAGGGCTTTCCCAGGTGTTGCCGTCGATGATGCGCGTAAGCATCACCGCCTGGCCCTGGGTATAGCCGCCGACGCTTATGTCGATTGCGCCGCCGTCGTTGAACCAGCGATAGCTGCGGAAGCCCGTCGCATCGGGATAGCCGCTGAAGCCTAGCCCGCTATGCTGGCCACGCCTGGCGAAGATGTACTCCGGATCCTGCGTGTTGTTGTCGCCGCAGCCATTGTTCGCGCGCGCCACCACGAACGCGGTGTTGCGGCCGTTGAAGAGGGCGCCGACCGTGCCTGAATCGCCACGCAGGGCTTGCGCCGTGTGAGTACTTGGGCGAACGAATCGGACGGAAGGCATGCCATCGATTCCATCCGCGATAAATGTCGGCTTGCAATCGTTGAAGATCGGGTAGAAGCCAACGCCGCTGGCCTTGTCCATCCACACTTCGACGGAAGTGCCATCCGCAGTGGGCGATCCATCGCCGGTGAGGTCGGAGGCGTCCAGCCACAGCGTCAGGCCGGAAATCGATGAAAGGTCCGCGGGCGTCGCGGCCAACGCCGATGCGGAAACCAGCGACAGACACACCGCCGCAAACCAGGCAACACACGATTTGGTATTCATTCCGATACTCCCAGACAATGCCCATGGAACAACACACTTGTTCCAAATTAGTTATGTTGAAAAGATTATCCAATGTCACCGAAAAGTCAAATGGAAAAATCTTGCATATTCCATTGAGCGTAATATGCTTGGGAATCATGAAAACAACAATCGCCATCCACGCATGCCTCGCGATCGCATCGTGCCCACTGCTGCTTGCCACTGCTGCCGATATCCCCGAACCACCAGGGAAAATCGATGTTTGCTGGATTGGCAACACCTTCTCCGGAAACCACGACGAAGAAGGCAACGGCTATGGCCTCTGGGTCCAGAACGCCGCGGATGAAATCGAAGTAACCGCCGATGGACTCGTCGCCGCCGGATGCGGCTGGGACGAGGCGGGCCGCTGCGCCGGCCTTTACCGCGACGGCAAGGTCAACCGCGATTTGCTCAAGAACCGCTCGCAACCCGAATCAGCATGGGGGTTCGATACTGGAAACGGCGCACTCGCCTTCGACGGCAACAGCCTCTACGTTGTGAATCATGGCGGACGCCTCCTGCGCTTCTCCGGCGACACCAAGGATCTCGAATCCTGGCGCTTCGTCGAATCCTGCGAACTCGGCATCGTTCCCATCGCCGCCAATGCGTTTGACGGCGTGCTCGCCATCGCCACGACGAACCACGTCGAACTCCGCAAGTGCGACGCTCCGGCGGTCCCTATCACCACCTGGGATCTCCCGGCAGCTACCGCCGGCGAAGCGACGTCGGAAATCAAAGACCTCGCCTTCGACGCCCAAGGCCGGCTTTGGGTCATCGTGGGCGATGGCATCCGTCTCTTCCAAACAGCGGACAGCAAACTGGAAGAGATTCCATGCGGCTCTTTCAAGTCCCTCACAAAGCCAGAGGCAATCGCTCGCGACGCCTCCAACCCCAGGCTCATGATCGTCTGCGACAACGGACCAGACAAGCAGGTCAAGTTCTACGATGTCTCAAAGCCGAAATCCCCGAAACTGAAGAAAACCTTTGGCGACAAGGGCGGCATCTTCTCGAAGAAAGTCCAGTCGGCAGGCCGTCGCCACAAACCCATCGATGGCGAGAATTTCCCCACCCGCTTCACGTCGCTCCGCGGTGCAGGCACCGATGCCCAGGGCAATCTCTATGTCGCTATGGGATTGAACAACTCGCCATGCGGCAATCTCACAATCCGCTCGCTCTCGCCAGCCGCCAATCTGCTCTGGGAAGTCGATAGCATGGCCTTCGTCGATACCTTCAGCGTCGATCCGACCTCCGACGGCAGCCGCATCGTCACACGTACGGGATTCCTCTCGGTCGATCTCGATTCGAGTAGCCCGGACCTCGATTGGAAAGTCCTCGGCACTTGCGTCGATCCCGAAGCCGTGATCGATGACGACGAACGCCCATTCCGCGGACAAACCGCCTACCTGCGCCGTCTCGACGGCCATAATCTCCTATTCACTATCGGGCAGTACGCACACGGCTATCGCTTCTTCACCTTCGATGAAGACTCTGGCAGCATGGTCGCCAAGCCAGCGGGAAGCATCCTTGCGGAAGACTATGAAAGCTGGGGTTGGGATATGGACGGCCGCGGCGATGTCTGGCAGAGCGACCACCACCCCAACCACACCATCCGCCGCTTCCGCTTCAAGGGTTGGAAGAATGCAAATGCCGAAAGCGGCGCCAGGCTGATTCCCGACTACGAAACCGAAAATCCCGAAGAATGGCCGTGGCCGGACGACTTCTCGAACGTCACCCGCGTGATCTACACGGCCGAGGACGACTCGCTCTACCTGACCGGCTACCTCAAGACAGACGAGTACGATTCCTGGGGGCTTTGCGGCAAAACGCTCCGCCGCTACAATGGCTGGATAAGCGGGAATCCCACCATCGCATGGACGATAGCGCTTCCAGTCGATCCACATGGGCTTGATGGCGATCGCGCATTTTCATGCAAGGGCTTCGCAACCGCCGGAGATTACCTGTTCGTAAGCTCCGCGAAAGCGATCGATGGCCTCCACCGCACCTTCGTGCTGGACAAGAAAGACGGCAGGGTTCTTGGCGCATTCAAGCCGCGGGACGCTGTCTCGACGAATGTCGGATGGCACGACATGCCCTACTCCGTGACCGCCTTCCGCCGTTCCAACGGCGAATACATGGTCATAATCGAGGAAGACGCCAGGGCCAAGAACATCCTCTACCGCTGGACGCCGCCCCCTCAGGATTGACATCTTTGAGCGTTGATGAAAATCAAAGGCATATTGGCGGCGATGTTCACGATCCTCGTATGGGGAATCACATTCGTGAATACAAAGGCACTGCTGGTGCAATTCTCGGCGCTTGAAATCCAAGTGCTGAGATTTGCGATTGGATATGTGGCGCTGTTGCTTTACGGGCAATTCGAAGGTTTTGGGAACTTAAAGGAACCCAAGGATGAGGCGATGTTCGCACTCATGGGTGTGTTCGGCGTCGCCGTGTACCAGTTGCTCGAAAACTGCGCGATTCACTTCACAAACGCATCGAATGTCTCAATCCTCGTCTGCATGTGTCCGCTTTTGACGGCTGTTGCGGCACGATTCATCTTTAAAGAGAACCGATTGCATCCGCTGTTTTTCATTGGCTTCGCAGTGGCAATAGTCGGGGTCATCATGGTGAGCATGAATGGCATCGGCGAGTTCCATTTCAATCCCCTAGGCGACTTGCTTGCAGCTTGCGCGATGGTCAGTTGGGTTGTCTATTCGAACATCGTGACTGTCATGAATAGAAAGGGATACTCCCAGGTATTCGTGATCCGCCGCATGTTTTTCTGGGCGCTTGTCACCATGATCCCACTTGTCGGCTTCGGAATGACGCACTCTGGCGCGACAGCAATGGAAGGTTCGTTCGCGATTTCGCTCGATGCCGCGGCGAATGCCAGACGCTTCACGAATCCAATGAACTATGTTAACCTTGGATTTCTGGGGGTGCTTGCTTCCGCGACATGCTTCGTACTGTGGAACTACGCGCTTGGAGTCGTCGGCACCGTCCGCTGCACGATCGGACTGTACATTCTTCCGGCGATAACCGTGGTCTTCGCCTATCTTTTCCTTGGCGAATCGCTTACCGCCATATCGGCCATTGGGTCGTTGCTGATTATCGCGGGCGTCGTCATCTCCGGATGGAATCACAAATCGTTGAACTAGGGAAATGAAGCGATTCCTCATCGCCATCGCGTGCATTTTAGGCGCAACCGCAACAACGGCTGCGCCAAAGGTCATACGCGTCTCTGGATCCGGAACCGGTGCATCATGGCGAATTGATTTCGATGATCCTGTCATCGACGATAACGGGGTGATGTCAGATGTCGCCATCGATGGATGCGAACCGCTTCTCGTGGCAGGCCACCCTGCCCTACCCTCCTTTGGATTCAGCTTCGACATTCCCGCCAATGCTACGATAGAATCGATCAAAGTGTGCAGCGAATGTGAACCCAAAACCATTTCGCTCCCTCACCCGTTGCGACATGTGGCAAGGCAAATTCCGCTTTCGGATGAAACTAAAGGAACTGCAAGCGAACCCAACGAAGAAATCTACTCCCTCAACGCCCCGTGGCCACCGCTTGATCCAGTCCGATTCCGAACCGACAAGGCAAGCGACCACGCATGCGTCGGTGTAACACTCTTTCCGATTCAATACATCCCACAGGCGAAGACGATCCTTTGCCACGAATCAATTATTCTATCCGCGACATGGCGCATCGCTGAAAGCCAAAGGACAAATCGCATACGCATTCCTGCACGTAGATCCAGTCCCGTTTCACGCGAAGCAGTCCCCTACTCCATGCCAGACGGCATAGTTGACTACGCAATCATCTCCACGACCGCGCTTCTCGACACTCCTGGCCCGTACAACTTCCAGGCCCTTTGCGAGGCACGCGAGGCACAGGGCTATTCCACCGCGCTGATTTCCAAGACGTGGATCTACGACAATTACGAAGGCGCCGACAACATCGAGCGCATCCGGAACTTCGTTATCGACGCCCATCGCAACCATGGACTCAAGTATCTCGTGATGGCGGCCAGCAGCAAGGGGCCATTCCTCCTGCCAATGCGCACGCTCCACTCCGACTTCCAAAGCGGAAGCGCAACATACTCGGAAGAAATCGCCTCGGACGTTTATCTGAGCTGTCTCGATGGAGACTTCGACTCGAACGGAAACGGCATCTACGGCGAAATCGGCGATGGCGAAAATGGCGGCGACATCGATCTGCTTGCCGAAGTGATGGTCGGGCGTGTCCCGGTTTCGACTTCCGACGATGTGGCCAATTTCGTGGCGAAGATTCTCCGCTACGAATCGGCTGCGTCAAACGAGGTGGCATCCGCCGCGTTTGTCGGGGAAAAACTTGGCTTTGGCGGCGTATCCGAATACGCGTGGAACATGCTCGAGCAAATCCGGCTTGGCGGCGAGTACGACAGCTATTCGACAATCGGATTTGCAGACTCCGCATACGCTTCGCGCATCGATCACTCGCGAACGCTTTACGATGCCGAGGATTCGCCGGAATGGAAAGCATCGGACATCATCGGTCTTTTCAACAACGGCCCACGGTTCATCAACCACTTGGGGCACGGCAAACTCTACTATGGCGACAAGGACAAAAAGATCATTGTCAACGAATGCATGAAGATCGGCATGACGACAAACGATACCGCCACTCTCGGAATGATCACGAACGATGTCGGATTCGTCCTTTACTCGCAGGCTTGTTCCACGGCGGCTGTCGATAGATATCCCGACACCTGGACCGAACAAATGATTGCCGCTCCACACGCATGCGTCGCGGCGATCGCAAACACACGTTCGGGGTTTGGCGCAGAGAACTCCACCGACGGCGGCTCACAGCGCCTTCACCGTCACTTCATCGACGAACTCCTCTCCGACCGCGCGACAACGATCGGCGAAGCGTTCGTGCGCTCGAAGGAATCGCTGATCAGCCAGATTCCGCCGGACAAGGGAAACGTCCTTCGCTGGTGCTACTATTCCAACAATCTATTCGGCGATCCCGCCATGCCTTTCGCACCGCAGCTGCGACTGCTTCCGCCGACAATCGAGCATGAATGCCCCGAAACGCAAACCTCATCAACGGAACCATACCGGATTAACGCCACGTTCGGTCCCGCGGGGTTTCTCGACATGGCATCGCCATCCATCATCTGGTACACGGATAACGGCGCGCCGCAAACGAACGTTCTCACGCGCCTTTCCCGCTGCGACTACGGATTTCAAATGCCAGCGCAACCTTTCGGGACACGCATCCACTACAGGCTTGAGGCAATGACTGTGGCGGGCGTTGGCGCATCCTGCCCGGCCGATTCATCCTGGCATACGTTCGTGGTGACTTCGCCCCATGCGATTGATGGGACAATCATCATGATCAAGTAGGCGCCGTTTTCCTTAAAAGACTTGACTAAATGAATCCAAAACCCTACCATGTCGCACCATAAGGTACGAATGAAGCGAAGGTCGTGTCGTTTCCTTCCGTCCCTGCAACCATCAGGAGTAGCAATGAACAGTTCAATGTTCCGCAAGCCCGCGATCTCCGCGCCCGCCACGCTTGCGTCAACCGCAATCATGGCGAATACCTGGTACATCGGCGCCGCTGGCCCCGACGATTCAAACCCCGGTACGGCCGAGGCGCCTTTCGCGACGCCGGCCGCCGCGTTCGCAGCGGGCGGCAGCGGCGACACATTCCTCTTCGCGCCCGGCAACTACTCCTGCGCGATCGCAAATGACTTCGACAATCTCA
>JAZQOE010000036.1:0-6687 GCA_045627705.1 Kiritimatiellia bacterium
CTCTTCGGCCAAGGTCGGTGGCAAGCCGGGTATCTACAGTGTTTCCGGCGGCAATGGAAACTATACGTGGTCGTTGAGCAACAGCGCAATTGGCAAGCTTGACGGCACCTCCGGCAATTCCGTTTCATATACCGCGAAGGCTGGCACTGTCGGCAAGACCCAGACTATCATCGTCCAGTCGGGCAATGACAGGACAACCATCGTCGTAATCCACGAGTAAGTTCCGAAATGAAAACCATTCCCCTCGCAGAGCTTTCGCTCAAGCCCTTTACCACCTTCGACAAGGATTGGTTTCTTCTTTCCGCTGGCGACTTCGCCGGCGGAAAGTGGAACTGCATGACGATCTCCTGGGGTTTCCTCGGGACGATGTGGAACAAGCCTGTCGCACAGGTCGTGGTTCGTCCGCAGCGCTACACCCGCGAGTTCATGGATGGATTCGACACCTTCACGATCTCGCAGTTTCCCGCCTCGTGCCGCAAGGCGCTTTCGATTCTCGGGTCTCGCAGCGGTCGCGATGGCGACAAGGTCGGCGACGCCGGGCTAACCCCCATCGCCTCGTCGAAGGTCGCAGCCCCGACTTTCGCGGAAGCGACCCTTGCCCTCGAATGCCGAATCCTCTTCAGGCAGCAGATGTCGAAAGATGCCTTCGTTGAGAAATCGATCCTCAATGATTGCTACCCGGCCGACGACCGCCATGTCATCTATATCGGCGAAGTTTTGAACGCATCGTCAAACTAGCAAGAACGGAGCGACAACAATGACGACACACCGCTTCACGCGAATGGCATTATCGGCAATGGGAGCGGCGTTGTTCGTCGCTCCGGCATTCGCCGAGTTCGCGCTACAAGATTCCTACGCCGTTCCCGGCGCGGAAATCAAAGGCAAGTTCAATGCGGACCGCGATGAACCTGCCGTACTCAGGATTTCCGCATTGGCGGAGACGGACGTGCCGACGAAGCTTGGCGTACCCGCACAAGAGACTGAAATCCTGAAGCGGGACGTCGCAGGCGGCGACGGCGTTGACTTCGCATTCGCAGTGCCGAAGACAATGCTCGAAGGCCGGATCCGCTTCCGCGCCGTGGCAACCACAAAAAACGGCGCGCCGCTTTTCAAGGAAACATCGGCGCCAGTGGCGGTCGCAATCCGCAAGCGCGTCAACCTCAATGGCGAATGGCAGATCTCCAAGGTCGAGCCATTCCCCGTCGTCCGAGAAGGCGGCGAAATGCAGATCGATGCATCCGCCCTGCCATCCGTCTTCTCCATCCCCGGCACGCTTTCGCGTGACGCAGGATGGCCGAATGGCTTCCGCGGCTGGGTGACTTTCAAGCGCAATGTTTCCCTCCCCGCAAATGCCGCGGCGATCGCATTCTCGGCGGAGGGAGTCGCCGATAGCGCGGCCCTGCGCGTAAACGGCGCCGATGTCGCGGAGATGCTGCCGGAAGAGGATCTCGACAGCTCACTCAGCAGCTGGTTCTACTTTCACGGCGAACGACTCTATCCAGGCGTGAAAAATCGCGAGGACACGAAGCGTCTGGTCCGTCTGCTCGCCGATCGCGATGTCCTCCGCGAAGGCCTCCAGACAATCGTGCCGAATGTCGCTGGCGCTTCCGCTGACATCGAACTCACGCTTCGCGCGACAAGCGGCAGCACGCACGGCCAGCCTCCATACGGTATTCATGGCGACGTCTCTTTCTCTCCCCTGCCCGCCACTTATGTCGAGGGCGCGACTTTCGATACGTCCAAGCCTGGCGATCAGCGCCTCTTCACATTCTCGGTCAAACTGGCCAACAGCGGAACCAAGCCCTTCAAGGGCAAGCTCCGCGCAGTGTACGGCCAGTACGAAGGCGAAGTCCCGTACACCGGCGCCTGCCCCGCGGTTGACGAGGCGTCACTCGACGTGACCGTGCCTCCGGGAGGATGCGAAGTCCAAGTCGAACGCCTTGAAAATCCCCGCTTCGCCACTTGCCGCGCGACCTTCGTGCTGCAGGATGGCGGCAAGGCAGTCGATGCCGCGACCGTGAACTACCACACCGTGACCGTCGAAATCCGCGACCGCCGCGACATGTACGTGAACAACGAACGCTTCTTCCCGAAGGGTCGAGGATCGTCCTCCGCCTCGCCCAACAGGGTTTGGCAGTTCCTTGCCAACGGAACCAACATGCGTCGCGGCATCGACAGTTCCGACTGGCCGCGCTTCCCAGGCCTCCGCAGCCGTGCCGCTTACGCCGACGCCCAGCTTCCCGCAGGCATCCTTTTCGACACCGGACCAGTGCTTGCCTCATGCGAGAAGTGCACGTTCTGGAATCCAGACGATCCTTCGAATGTCGAACGAGCCGTGCGCTACCAGATTCTCACGCTCAAGGATTGCCCGGGCGTCATCCAATGGGAGGCGACAAACGAACTCTTCGGCGAACCCGAGGAAGCGCGCGTGCTAATCTGCGACCTCTTCCGCAAGCTCGACCCCTACCACCGCCCGGTCGTAATGACGAAAGGCGGCGGCGAATGGGAATCCCTGGCAGAAGATGGAACCGTCTCAGGACCCGATATCGTCGGCATCCAGTATCTCGGCACTCGCGAGGCGATCGACACCCTTACCGCGACCATCACCGAGAAACCGATCCAATCCACCGAGATCAACTGGAACGATCCGATCCTTCATCGCGACGGACTTTGGCGGTACGGACTCGACCATGGCGTCTGCGGAATGCTCCTCTTCGATTACAGCGGCAACTCGACCGAACAGGCTGTCACCGCCGTTCCCCCGCAGAACCTCCTCCCCGAGGAATGGGACGTTATCACGCGCGGCCAGCGTCAGATGTATCTCGACATCGAATGCACCGCACGCCGCCTGCCCGACGGCCGCATCGCGGTCCGCTTCGCCAACAGGATGCCATTCGTGCTGCGCAATGTGACGCTTGAAGTCCAGTATGGCGCCGTTACGCACCTCGACGAACTCGCCTCCGGCGACGCATGTGAAATCGCCGTCCCCGCGACTGCCGCTCGCTACATCCCCGGCGAACAGCCGATGCAGCTTGTCACCCGCGCGAAGTACACCACGCATGGCGGACTCAAGAACGACTGCGTGATGACAGCGGAACTTCAGAGGTAAGAGGCAAGAGGTAATGGGTAAAAGGTAAGAGGTGTTGCTGGGGGCGCTGCCCCAAAGACCCCGGCGAGACTGATCCTTTGGAGAAAATCATCATGAGAAATTTGATTTCCGTGTTAACCGCTTCGCTTGCAGTCACGGCTGCTTTTGCCGCTCCGACACTCCGCGTCGAAAACCGCGACTTCAACGGTCGCCCGCGCGATATCGTGGTGATGGAAAACGACCGCGTCCGCGTGGAAGTCGTTCCTTCGGACTCCGGGCAGATTTCAGTTTTCCAGGACAAGACGAAAACCGAGTCCGCCTTCGAATGGTTCGACGACTGCCCTTACCACTATGGCTGCCGCTGGGAAGGATACCCATTCGACTACACGACAGACACCTCGGTTCCCGGCGAAGTTTCAGTCACAGTCACAGGCGGCGGCAAGATCACCGTCGGCGGCATCAAGAGCGTCACCGGCATTTCAGTTGCCGCGCCGCTTGAACTTTCGCTTGAACGCAAGATGACGCTCCGCGGCGATTCATCCCGTCTCGATATCGAAGTAAAGATCGCCAATGTGGGCGATGGCGTCGCGCCGCGCTTCCGCTACATGCTCCATGGCGTATGGGGGCGTGTCGCGAACCAGCCATTCGCCTTTATCCTCCCGCTTCCCGAAGGAACCGAATTCTTCGATTCCAATCGCGCCACGATGCTCTTCCGCGAAGCGATTGAAAACAACTCGGCGAACAACCACAACCATCCGTTCTCGCGTTTCGAGCCAAACGTCGTCGCAGACAAGCCGCGTTTCGATCCCGGTTCCTGGGTCGCGCTCCTCACCGCCGCCGGCCCGAACTACATCCAGTATGACAAGTCGCAGACAGACTTCTTCCAGTACTGGTATGGTGGCGACGGCGCATGGCATTGGACCTGCGAACCACATTCGAAGCCTGTTGACCTCGCCCCCGGCGATACGGCCACCTATTCGTTCGCCTTCGCCTGCGATGCGGCCGATGTCGCGTTTGACGCGCCGACTCTCGCATACGGCTCGGTGGAAGGCCCATTCGAAGCGTCGCCGGGCGATACCGTAAATTTCAAATCGACATGCACGACAGCACGCGATGTGGATGAAACCGCGTCGATCACCTTCCACATCGATTCTCTCGATGGACAGCCCTGGCTCAATGCCTCGGCAAATGCGACGGTCCGCAATTTCGCATTCGGCGATCTTTCCGCCGCCATCGCCCTCCCCGAAAACACCGCGAACGGCAAGTACGCATGGCGCGCGATTACCGCCGATGGACGCGAGTTGGCGAAAGGCGTCTGCGAAGTAATGTCACGCGAGGAAATGGCGCAGCGCAAGGCAGACCGCGCCGTGGAAACCGTCCGCAAGCCGCTTCAGGAGCAAATCGACAAGATGAACCGCGAGGCCGCAAGGTCCCGCCGCGACATCGAACGTTGGCGCGATGGCGCGGACATGCTTGTCACCATGCGCGATGGCGCCGCATGGGGTCCCGAAGCCGATGATGTCGCGATCATCCACGGCGCGGCGGTCGTCGCCGGCAACTGGAAGCCCGGAGAAGCGCTCCGTGTCAAGGCTTTCGCCCCCGCCCCTTCCACGACTTGCAATCGTTCCGCCGCCGATGTCGCGGCGCTCGTCGAAGCGCGTCTGGCGACACTTGGCGAAGCACGCGCGACAGTGCGCGACGTAGCGGTCGATGACAATGGCGAATGCGTCGCGGCGGCCCTGGTTCCCGCTGATGGCGCGACTGCGCGTGTCATCTACTGGAACGCCGAAGGCAATGCGAGGGATCTCGGCCGCTTCGCCGAAAAGCCGGGCGAAACAGACGATGCCATTGGCGCCAACGTGCGAGCCGTGCGCTTTGACGCCAACGGCCGGCTTTGGATCACAACCGCAGTCTGGGGCATGACATCGAAGTTCGTCGCTGGACCAGACGGCCAGCCCAGCGAACAGGCATGCGAAGGCTGGAAGGGCGCAATCAAGATATTCGAACCGAATGGCACTTTCGTCTCGGCCACATCCATGCTCGACGCGCCGTCAGACATCGTGCCTGCGCTTGCCGACGGCACGCCAGTAATGCTTGTCCCATACCGCAATGTCTCCGCCTATCACGGTGCCATGGTGCGCGAAGGCGTTGCCATCCTCGGTGCATCGACTGCCGCACGTCTCGGCGAAATCAAGACTCCGGCTGGATCCGTCGCGGTCGATCCGTCGAATGGCGGGCTTTGGGCTTCGGACGTCGCAGGCCACATATCGTGTCACGCCGTGCGCGGACGCGGTCTCGCACAGCTTAACGACGGCACTTCGGCCGCGGTAGCGGACGCCGTGCTTCCCGCCACTTCGCCAATCCCCGCGCGTCTGCGCACCACCGCGGATGGCGCGGTCGTGGCGATTCGCCCGCTCCGCAAGGCTGTCGAAGCCCTCCATTTCGTGGATGGGGCGGCGAATGCCGAGCCAATCGCATTCGATGAAACACTCGGCGCGCCAATCACCGCGATTCCTACCGTTGACGGGCTTGTCCTGATCGGCACCTCCGCCGTCATCGCCAAATAAACCAGCCGCCGTTTCATTGAGCAAGAAGTCAAAACGCCATGAGCCGCGGGTGCCGCTTACCGCCGCAGGCGGCATCCGCTCGCAAGCGAGACGCAACCAAAGCGCGCGTCCCTGGTGGGGACGCCGCTGGCTGCTTGTCTTCGAGGCAATGAATCCCGGAGCGCGTCTTGGACGCGGACGCAGCTACGCGATTTCCGGCCAAGTCACCCGCCTGGCATTTTCGACTGGCATCGTGGAAGCGACTGTGCAGGGCGGACGCCCCAAGCCATACGAAATCGCCTTGCGTTTCGCCACATTGCCAGACGCTGCGGCAAAGCGCCTCTCGGAGAGACTGGCGTCGTCGCCGCTTTTGATCGCGCGTCTTCTCGTTGGAGAAATGCCGCATCGCATCGAGGCATGGTTCGAAGAGGAAGGCGTCCCGCTTTTTCCGCGAATCGAGAATGACATGCAGACGGAATGCGACTGCCCTGATTGGTCTTCGACCTGCAAGCATGTCGCCGCGGCATACCTTCTTTTCGGCGAGGCGATGGAGCAGAACCCCGCCCTACTCCTCCGCTTGCGCGGGCTCACGCTTCCCGAACTGGAGTTCGAGCCAGACTTGACGGCTGCGAAAGCCGAAGGGAACACGCATTGCGATTGGAATGGGATCCCGCCATCGCCGATGATCAATCCTGGTGACAGCGCAATGCCCTCCAGCGAAACCGCCCCGCTCGTGCGCCGTCTCGGCCCCCTGCCCTTCTGGCGAGGCATAGATCGTTTCGAGGAAACACTATCGAATGTCTGCCAGCGCGCGGCACCCGCCGGCTGGCGAGCGTGGACCTGCGAGCATGAACCGCCGCCGGCCACCGCGAATTCAACGCCGGAATACACGCCGCGCAAGGCGCCACTGCGGATTGAAATCACCTGACTGCGGCAAGGCACAATAGCCTGATGGTCCGTCAATCGCCCCGCTGGCGTTGCGACGGCACCCCCGCCGTCGCCGATCTCATGGAACGCGACGCCGAGGGCGGCGTCGCAACCTACAAACTTCAC
>JAZQOE010000037.1:0-10672 GCA_045627705.1 Kiritimatiellia bacterium
CCCATCTCCGGCGCGGACTGCCCGGCCTTGAGCACGCCTTCGAGCGCGTGGCGGCGGCCCCGGTTGGCGCAGATCGCGACCTTGTCGTCGCCGCCTTCGTCCTGGATGTATTCGAGGTCGCCGGTCGAATCGACGTTCTGTCCATCGCGGATCATGAGGGTCATCGCGCCGCCTTCGAAGCCGACCTCCACCTGTCCGGTGGGGTTCTGTGTAACTGCCATGGTGTTTCCTCCTAGATCGGTTGGTTGAGAAAGAGGGTCGCGCTGAAGGCGGAGATCCGCTTCGCGCCGTCGGAGCCCGCCGCGGCCTCGCCGCCGTCGGACCACACCGCCGCGCATCCGAGCGCCTCCGCGAACACGGCGGATATCGCCGGCGAGGACGCGAAGAACGCGGCAAGGGCGTCGCGCGCCATCCAGCAAGTCCATGCGACAAAAAAAACGGTGCGCCGTTTTTTTGTCCACTACACTTCCGCGCCTTGGGGGGGGAGCGAAGGGGGGACTTTCGCGATATCGACTTCGCGCAGCGGGACACCGGCAAGAATCGCCTCGACGGCAGCCGTGGCCGCGCCCTGGCCAATGTTCACGCATATCGGCATCACGCGATAGTTCGAATGAGCCTTGTGGGTGCCCGAAATGTCGCGGCCGGCAAGCAGGAGCCCTTCGAGTCCCTTTGGAATCAGCGCGCGGTATGGGATGGTATATCCGCCCTTCGAACGGAACTTGTCCTGCGCACCAGGCACGGCGGCCGTTCTTGCTCTCGGTTATGATTCCGCCGACCTTGTTTTCGCCGTCCATCAGCGGACCGACGATGAAGTTGTCGGTATTGAGCCAGTCCCCGAACGGCGCGAGCAGAACCTCGACTTCGTCGCCTGCGGTGATTGTCTCGGGAAGTTCCGGAAAAAGTTTGTCGTTGTCGTTCATTTGTCAATGTTCCCCAGTGGTTTGAGTTTGTGCCAAAAGAGCGCAATGCGTCAAAATCCTTATTGCATCCGCGGGGCATGTTGCCGTAACATAAACGGCGTTGGGCATCGGATGGCATTCCACCGCTTCGGGCGTTAAGAATCTGGGCGTTTCTCGCGGCAAGTCTCGTGTAAGAGATTCGATGCCCTTGTTTTATCGCGATTTAAATACAATGCCCGGAGCGGGAATCGAACCCGCACTCCTTGCGGAAGCGGAGTTTAAGTCCGCTGCGTCTGCCATTTCGCCATCCGGGCGTAGGAGTCAAAATATCCGTCTATTTTAAATCGGAACGGATTGTGAGCGTGATCGTGTGAGACTTGCCAGGCGGAAGCGTTATTGCCGCGTCGCCAATATTAGCCTGTTCAACGCAAAGCATGCGCAGATATTCGTCATCGCCAAAGTCAGGCATGCGATGCGATTTCGCGATCCAGGGATTCCACACGACCGTCGAACCGCTTCCAGACTTCGTGAGCAGAATCTCGCGCCCGATGCCTGGATCGGAAATCACGACTTCACCATTGTCGGAATAGATTCTGTCGGTTTCGGCGCGGAAGACAATCGGCGAATCCTCGGACTGTGGCGCAGAGCCAGGCACGAGGCTGTCGGTGAACTTCGAACCTTCAAGTCCCATCACGCATACATCGGCGATCTGCCGCACAGTGTAGTAGCCATGCAAAGCCTCGGTGTATTTGAAGGGTTCGCTTCCGATGTTTTTCGAAGTGAGACGCAAAGTGAGCGTTTCGCCAAGGATGACATGGAGCTCGAGTTCAAACGGATGCGGCCAGATTGCGCGCGTTTCGGGAGTATCGCGAAGGACAAGCCGCAATTCCGACTTGTCATTCGAATACTCTGTGCCCGCGATTGTCCACTCGCTGATCCTTGCGAAACCATGTGCGGGCAGATCCTTGCGGTCTGGATGTGCGCCGAACCACGGCCAGCAAACAGGAATGCCGCCGCGGATCGGCTTGCCTGGCTCATAGAGAGAGCAAGCGCTGCGCCAGATCACGGGCGCATGGCCGATAGGGCGATACGAAAGGACATGTCCGCCGTGAAGGCAGACCTCGCATGAACCGCGCTGACAGGCAAGCACGGCGACAGTGAAACCGCCCGGGCCTTCGCGGAAGGCGATGCGGCCGGGGGCGCCGAACTTGGCGTTCAGTTCTAGTATTTCGGGTGATGCGAGGTCGTCAGCCATACTAGCGCACCTCCGGACGGATTCCAGCCTTGCGGATGCGCTCCATCGCCTCCTCGACCTTTTCGCGGGAGTTGAAGGCGCTGATACGGATGAACCCCTCGCCGCAACGGCCGAAGCCGGCGCCGGGGGTCGTCACGATCTGGCACTCGTTGAGCATGCGGTCGAAGAAATCCCAAGACGGGCTCTTCGTGCGGACCCAGAGATATGGGCTGTTCTTGCCGCCAGTGACCTTGAATCCAAGTTTTGTCATCGTCTTGCGGATGATTGCGGCATTGCCAAGATAGAAGTCGATCAGGTCGCGTACCTGCTTCTTGCCTTCGGGCGTGTAGATTGCGGCGGCGGCGCGCTGGATGGGATACGAAACGCCGTTGAACTTCGTCGTGTGGCGCCTCATCCAAAGCGGATGGAGAGGCACTGCTTCGCCGGCGGCAGTGTAGGCCACGCAGTTCTTCGGTATCGCGATGAAGGCGCAGCGCGTGCCTGTAAAACCGGCGGTCTTGGAGAAGCTGCGGAATTCGATTGCCACCTCGCGCGCGCCGGGAATCTCGAAGATCGAGTGGGGAATTTCAGGATCGCGGATAAACGCCTCGTAAGCGGCATCGAAGAGGATCAGCGCCTTGTTCGCCTTGGCGTACTCGACCCACGCGGCAAGCTGTTCGCGAGTCGCGGTCGCGCCAGTGGGGTTGTTCGGGAAGCAGAGATAGACAAGATCAACGGCACGCTTGGGAGGCGGCGGGACAAACTTGTTCGATGGTGTGCTTGCGAGGTAAACAAGCTTCTTGTAGCGGCCATTCTCGGCAACGCCCGTGCGACCCGCCATCACGTTTGTATCGACATACACGGGATAAACGGGATCGGGAACAGCGATGCGAATCTTGTTCGAAAAGATTTCCTGGATGTTTGCCGTATCGCACTTCGCGCCATCGCTCACGAAAATCTCGTCTGCCGAGATATCGGCGCCGCGGGCGCGGAAATCGTTTTCGGCGATCGCTTCGCGGAGGAAGTCATAGCCCTGTTCGGGACCATAACCGCGGAAGGTGTCGCGATTGGCCATTTCATCGACAGCCGCATGCATCGCGGAAATGCAGGCGGGAGGAAGTGGTTCGGTCACGTCGCCAATGCCGAGACGAATGATATCGCAGCCCGGATGAGCGGCCTGATAGTCGCGGACGCGCTTGGCGATACCCGCGAAGAGGTATGAGGACTGGAGTTTCGAGTAGTTTTCGTTAATGGTAATCATGGTGGCAATAATAGCCGATTGGGGCATGTTAGTCTAGAACTCAAGCAGTATGGATTTGCAAAGCGTGCGAGAATACGGCATACTCGTCCGACACTTATCAATGGCGCGAAGGCGCCGAATCAGAAAGGCAAAAGGCATATCATGCAGACTTTGGCATTGCGTCTCTATGGCAAAAACGACTTGAGGCTCGAGCGCTTCGACCTCCCGAAGATCGCGGACGATGAAATCCTCGCCAGCGTCGTTTCCAACAGCATTTGCATGTCGGATCACAAGGCCGCCGAACAAGGCGCAGACCACAAGCGTGTCCCTAACAATGTCGCCGAGAATCCAATCATCATCGGCCATGAATTCTGCGGCAGGATCCTCGAAGTCGGCAAAAAGTGGCAGGGCAAGTTCAAGGTTGGTGGCAAGTTCAGCATTCAGCCGGCGATGTGCTATCCTGGTCGCGAGCTTGAGGCGCCAGGCTACTCCTTCCCCTTCATCGGCGGACAGTCAACGCGAATCGTAATTCCCCGCGAAGTACTCGAGATGGACTGCCTTCTCAATTACGATGGCGAAGCATATTTCAAGGCGTCTCTTGCAGAGCCGATTTCCTGCATCATCGGCGGCTTCAACTCTAACTACCACTACAAGCCTGGCGAATACGTCCATCATCAGGGCATCCAGGAAGGTGGCGCGATGGCTATTCTTGCCGGCGTCGGTCCCATGGGCCTCGGCGCCATCGATCTCGCCCTGCATGGCCCGCGCAAGCCGGGCGTGTTGGTAGTCACGGACATCGATGCCGCCCGTCTCGCCCGTGCAGCGTCCATCTTCACTGTCGAAGATGCGAAGGCAAATGGCGTTGATCTCCACTATGTCAATACGACCGAGTATCCCGACCCAGTCGCGGCCATGAAGGAAATGGCAGGCGGCAAGGGCTTCGATGATGTATTCGTCTTTGCCCCTGTAGCCCCGCTTATCGAGCAGGCCTCCGCGCTACTTGGTTTCAATGGTTGCTTGAATTTCTTCGCTGGTCCCACGAAGACAGACTTCAAGGCTTCGATGAACTTCTACGAAGTCCACTACTCCGGCCATCACGTCGTTGGCTCATCCGGCGGCAACACCGATGACCTCCGCGCGGCATTGAAGATGTTCTCGGAAGGGAAACTCAACCCCGCCGTGATGATCACGCATGTCGGCGGTATCGATGCCGCTGGCCAGACAACCATCGACCTTCCGAAGATTCCCGGTGGCAAGAAGCTTGTTTACACCCATGTGTCGATGCCGATGACGGCCATTGCCGATTTCGGCAAGCTTGGCGAAACCGATCCATTCTTCGCCGAACTTGATCGTCTCTGCAAGGCCAACAACGGCCTTTGGTCCGCCGAAGCGGAATCCTACCTTCTCAAGAACGCCAGGCGCCTCGAAAAGGACGCATAATCTGCAATTTGCAATAAAACCCCGTTGCGGATATTTCGACAGTTTTGCTACACTCCAACCGTTTGGAGATCGCATGCAAAATTTTAGTCTATGCTCTGTAACGGTCATCGCCGAATCGTGGCGACAGACTTTCGCCGCCACGTCCGGCGCACGCGACGATGTCTCATTCGAGGTTCGCGACAACGTAACTGTCGTCCTTTCGGCGGATTCTACGCCAGTCAATTTCCTTCGCCTGCGCTTCGACCATCCTTTCGAAGCCAAGACACTCTTCCTTGGCGACGCATGGGAACGCTCGTATGGCGACCTGCAATGGCGCACCATGGATCCTTCGCGGTATATGCCCTGGTACTTCCTCGCCTCTTCCAACGGTGAGACCGAAGCATTCGGCGTGAAGGTCAATCCGGCGGCGTTCGCGCTTTGGACCGCCGATCCCGATGGAATCACCCTCTGGCTCGACGTGCGGTGCGGCTCCGATGGCGTTGTCCTTGGCGGACGCGCTCTCGATGTCGCCACGATCCTCCACTCGACCTTCACAGGCATTTCCGAGTTCGAGGCCGCACAACGCTTTTGCGCGGAGATGTCCCCCGCCCCGCTTCTGCCCTCCTTCCCCATCTACGGAGGCAACAACTGGTACTATGCCTACGGCAAGAGCTCGCGCAAGGAAATCCTCGGTGACTGCCGCGTAATCGCATCGTATGCGGAAGGCCTCGAAAATCGGCCGTTCATGGTCGTCGATGATGGATGGCAGCTCGCAAGCGGCAACGGCCCAGAGGCATCATCGTGGAGCTGGGGGTGCGAAGCATTCCCCGACATGCCGTCACTCGCCGCCGAAATGCGATCCCTCGGCGTGCGCCCCGGCATCTGGTGCCGTCCGCTCTTCAGCGTCGATCCATCCCTTCCATCCGAATGGCGAATCGCGGCGCGCGGTCCCGAATACCTAGACCCATCGCATCCCGAAGTATTGAAGCTCGTTGCGCGCGACATCAAGCGTATCTCCGACTGGGGATTCCGTCTGATCAAACACGACTTCACGACCTTCGACGTCTTTGGTCTCTGGGGCTTCCAGATTGTGGGCGTCCCCGCGCAGCGCGGCTACATCCACCTCTTTGACCGTTCGAAGACATCCGCTGAAATCATCGCGAACCTCTATCGCACGATCCGCGACGCGGCAGGCCCCGAAACGCTCATCCTCGGATGCAACACCATCGGCCATATCGGCGCCGGGCTAATGCACATTGCGCGCATTGGCGATGACACCTCCGGCAAGATATGGGAGCGCACGCGCCGCATGGGCGTGAACACGCTCGCCTTCCGTCTCTGCCAGCACCGCCACTTCTTCGACGCGGATGCGGATTGCGTCGGCTTCCGCGGCGACTTCCCCATGGAACTGGACATGCAGTGGGCCGAACTTCTCGCGAAGAGTTCTACGGCGTTCTTCGCATCCATCAAGCCCGGCATCACGACTCCAGCCGACGATGCCAGGCTGCGCGAGATATTCGCGCTCGCATCAACCCAGCGCATCAAGGCCGAACCACTCGACTGGATGCGCACCACGACGCCGCAGGAGTGGAGCTTCGATGGATCGATCCTGCGATTCAACTGGCAAGGGCCTGATGGAGAAACACCCGACTTCGCCGAATAGGCGTTACACGAAAGGACACACAATGGACATCAAGAAACTGACAGCCGCCTCCCTCGCGTTAGCGGCTTTCGCTTCAACCGCCGCGCTTGGCGGCGAGGTTGAATGGATCGGCGGATCGGACGATTCGTTCGGAAACGGCGCAAACTGGAATGCGGGCGTTCCACCGTCCGCAACCGATGCTTTCCTCCTCGAGGATGAGGACAACAACGGCGTGGTTGTCCTTGACAACGACTACGAGGTCGGCGGACTCTACTCCCGCAACCCCGTCGCAGGACGCACCGACAACTATTCGCACACGATCGACCTCAACGGACATCGGCTCACCGTCAGCGGCCCGCTGCACATGCAGCAGTACTGGAACGTCCCCGATGCCGGCCGCGACAGCAACCACGGCGACAACTACCTCGTGATTTCCAACGGCTATTTCCAGCTCGGCAGCGATGGTGCTCTTTCAGAAATCATCTTCGGCCGTTCATGGGACAACTACTACTACTCCCACCTCACATTCGGCACGAACACCATATTCGATGCGCACATCGGCGAGATGTGGCTCGGCAGGGGCACTGGCGGATGGGCCCAGTTCGACCTGCGCAATGTGGATGAAATCAGGGTCGGCAACGAAATCGGCGTCTTCCGCGCCGAGCAGGTCATCCTCGGCTACGAAGGAAATGGCGCCCACTTCCGCGACGGCATCGAACTGCTCTTTGGCCCCGCGCTCAAATCGTTCGAGGTGAAGGACAATCTCCAGATCGCATACTGGGAACAGAACAAGTCCTGGATCGGCCAGGCCGATGGCAACGGCACCGCGCCAATGCCGGCCGGCGCCGACGTCAGAATCGGCGTTGACTCAACCCGTCGCGCCAAGATTTCGATCGGCCAGTCCGGCTACTGGCCGACATACGGCCATTTCGCGGGCCCTGTCGGCGGAGACTGCACTGCATGGATCAGCGACATCACCATCGGCGTGAAGGCCACGGGTGGCAATGGCACGTCATGGGGTTCGCTCGACCTGCGCAACATGGACAGCATCGCGATGGACGTCTCTGGCGCGGTAATCGTCGGATCAAGCGCCGACTCCGTGCATCAGGGTACAGGCCGTATCGCACTTCCTCCCGGAACAGCCAGTTTCAGCGGGGATGTTACACTCGGTTCCGACTATGGTTTCGGCGAACTGCTTCTCAACGGCACGGCGGCAACGATCACGAAATCCCTCACCGCCAACCCGACCGGCCTCGTCTCCAACAATGTCATGGGCGCTTCCTGCGGCCTCGACATCGCCGCGGGCGCATCGTTCTCCTTCAATGGCAAGATGGTTATCGTATTCGCGCAGCCCGATGCTTCCGCCGGTGAGGACGGCCCATACTGGGGCTTCCGCATCGTCGGCGACCATAGCGTCGAACTCGCCCAGCTCATGACGCAGGGGAAGATCGTCGTGGACGACACACAGATCCCCGGCACCGCGAACATCTACTACGATGCAGACGCCGACTACACCTACATCGCCCACCGCGCAAACGGCCAGTGGGCGCCGACGGTCGTCACGCAGCCCCTGCTCGTCGAAGTCGATCCAGACGTCTCCACATCGTTCGTAATCGACCGTGCCGACATCGATCTCTCCCCCGCGCAGGAAGGCATGGAAATCAACTTCACCGGCCCGACAGACCAGACTCCCGACTCCCCGTCGATTGTTACGCTCCCACCGATCACGCTCTCCGCGAACGATGAACCGCTCGTGATTTCCAACTCGCTCACCTATTCGTCGCAGGCGGCGGGCACGACGACCGTCGCGTCCGAACTTACCGTGACTCCCCTTCTACCGCGCTCGACTTCCGCCCTAACATGGACTGGCGGAGCTTCGCTCACCCACCACTACCGCCCGGACTGGCGCTGGTCGGCGAACTGGTCTCCCGAAACTGGCGGCCCGGCCGAAGAGACACTGGCCAAACTCGTCTTCAATGACACGTCTCTCGCGACAAACCGCATCGACTGCGACCGGCTCGTCGGCGGCATCGACATACAGAACTCCGCTGGAACGCATGTGTTCGACCTTGGCGAGCACACCCTCGCCGTCACCAATCCCGCCTATACCGCGACAAGCACGGCAACAGCCTGGAATTCGGGCATGAAGAACGCCTACCACGAGAGGTTGACCAACGATGGCGCATTCTCCATTGGCGGCAAGGACACCGTCTCATCGGCGCTCGCGTACAACGGCACGCTCGCATTGCGCAAGGGTGGCCTGTTCATTGACAGCAACGGCAGCGGCTGGGGTTCGCTCGTGATCAGCAATGCGGTACTCGATGCCGACTGCGACATCATCCGCATCCCGACGACGGAAACCGGCGCTCTCGGCAAGGGTATCCTCGACATCACGGACGCGACCGTCAAGGATGGCACCATGAAGGCCGAAGCAATGCTCGTCGGCTACGGTATGCTTGAAACCCAGAACTTCTCGGAAGGCCGTCTTGCCGTCTCAGACGATACCGGCCTCACGAACGTCGTCGCCTCCCAGGTCTTCGCCGTCGCCTTCGGCCACCGCATCGGCAACGCCCGCTTCGGCGATCCCGAAAACGATTGGAAACTTCCCGCCAATGTCTCATTCAACCTCGGCGAATCCGCCGACTCCCGCGCCGAAGTTTACATCGGCTACAGCAACTGGGGCGGAGACATCGCGCTTCTCGAGGCCACTTCGGGCGGCGTTTTCAACGGATGGGTCTCCACACTGCATGTCGGTCGCGGAATGCGCGCCTATCTCCGTCTCGCCGCGATGGAAAGCATCAACCTCGACGCCAACGCCCTCCAGTTCACCTGGGACGGCAACAAGGCCAACGACCATGGCGGAGCCGACGCCGAAGTCACGCTCCCCCCCGGCCATGTCAGGACCGATGCGCTTCGCATGGCGCAAATCGCCAACGCACGGGTCACGCTGAACGGCACGACCGTTGAAATCGACGACGAAGCCACAATCGGCGTCGGCGCCCCGACCGCGACCGTGACGACAATCCTAAATGGCACCTCGGCCGGCCTCTGCTTCGGCGAAGACGTGATACCTTCATTCGGTGACAACGCCCGCATCGCGATCCTGTTCAATGCCGCCCCGACAGCCATCCCATACTCGGGTGTCACCTTCAAGGGCAACCGCATCGACGAAGTCCAGGCGCTTCTCGATTCCGGCAAGATCACGGTCTCCGCCACAGATGGAGTCGATATCTCCAGGGTGCGCGTTTTCTACTATCATCAGGCCACCCATGTCGGCATCCCGCCAGATGGCGGCACTGTCCTCTTCGTCAGGTAGTTTAACCGCCACCCGAACAGTGCGGGGCGCACGATCCATTCCGATCGTTCGCCCCGCGCTGTTTTTGCTGACACTATTAAAAACGCAGTCCCTGCCTCTTACCTCGCCACGACATCCAGCGAGAACATTCCAAGGTCCTGCGGTTTGCGGGTAAGCCATTTGCCGTCGGTGAAATCCGGCGCGATGACAGGCTGTCCGCCGAGTGCGATGGATTGCTCCGAAAGGCACGTCACCGCCATCCATTCCGCCGCATCATAGACATCGATCGGCGGCGGCGTGCCGTTTTGCACGCTTTCGATATATGCGCGCAAAACGAGATAGTCCATGCCACCGTGCCCGCCTCTCAAGCCAAAACGGTGGTATGCCTTCCAAAGCGGATGCGCATACTTCTTCATGTGGCCATCGTCTGGCTCCCATGATTCGTCCCACTCGCCTGCGGCACGTCCACGCGACATCCCTTCGAGATAGATGCGCGAACCATCTTCCTGCCAGATGCCCTTCGTGCCCTGGTACATGAGCCTGCGCGAATATGGACGTGGCAATGTGCAATTGTGGCGCGGAAGATAAGTTCATCGGCATCGTGCAGGGCGTCCGGACGGAATCCCTGGAGTGCTCCCGCGCGTTTTGCGGCGCGTTCCGCACGGTCTTCCCAGTTGTCGCACACGGCGGCTATCTTCACATCGGGCATTCCGATGAGCACTTCCATCAGGCTTTGTCCGCGCCCGCCCATGCCAATGATACCGAGGCGGATCTCACGGCCGCATTTTCCAAGTTGCCTCATAAGTTGTCCCCTGCCCTACTTCGTGTCTGCCCATTAAATCATCAATAGTAAAATTCACTATATTTTTGTTGCAAGATACGCCGTAAAATGATATGCCATGTGCAAATAAAGTTGGCGGGGGTGCCGGATATCCCCGCACTT
>JAZQOE010000038.1:0-2035 GCA_045627705.1 Kiritimatiellia bacterium
ATCCTTCGGCTCCACGCATGCCTCGGACTTCGACCCCGCGTCTCGCGGCGTGCGCCGGGCCAGTGCGCGCGTCGTCCGGCATCCGCCTCCCTCCCGCGCACCCTGGCCTCGCCGTCCATCCGCGATCCATCGGGGTCTCGCCCTCGGCACGCGCTCCGTTCAGGACCCTCCGCCGGCGGATGTCGCCCTACGAAAAGCGGCGCACCGCGATTTTGTTTCGCCAGTTGGGAACCTGCAGCTTCGCATTCATTTCGCACGTGAGGCATCGGAATCAATCGAAGCCGGAACTGCGGCGCATCACCTCCTACTTCTTACTTCATCCTTGACTCCTTCCACGGAAATTCGCTATCCTAAATCCATCAACGATGCCTGTGCGTACGGAAGTCCGTGAGAATCGGACGCGGTCGCGCCGCTGTAAGCCATGCCCGCGAGTGCGGGAGAAAATTCGGTCCATCGTGCCACTGCCGCCATAGCGCGGCGGGAAGGCGGATCGAACTTGGCAGAGCCAGAAGACGAGCCGGGCGTTGGATTCATGGCCCCACGCGAAACCAGGGGACGGAATCGGACGCGGCACATTCCCGCCCTGCCTTTTTGCATCGGGAATAGTATCGGCCAATCCCCCCGTCACCTGTCAATTGGGTCCAGGAAAGGCCGAATGAACTACAATCCGTTTGGATTCGCGCTCGCCGCGATCATCGTCGCAGGTTGCACAAGGCAACCATCTTCCCCCACCCCGTCTTCCGATTCAGCCGAACCAGCAAAAAACGGCGCGCCGTTTTCCACCATCAAGGCGACGCCTGAAGAAACCCTCGCCGCCGCAATCGCCCTCATGGCGGAAATCGACGACAGCATCGACGACAACGAACTAGACGAGGACGCGGCGCGCCGTTTCCGCGCCCGTTTCCGCGGTCAACTCGCCGCCGCTGGCATCGATGCCGATACCGTTACAAACTGGGTTGCCGGAAACTGAGGGAGACACAAATGAACATCGCGCTCCTTCGCGCCATGCTGTTCGCAAGCATGGCTTCGCTTGGCGTTTGCACTGCATATACATCATCGGATGGGTTCCTCGTCGCAGATTTCGATGCGTTGCCCGCCTCTTCCGACGAACCATATTTCGGCGAAAAACTCGGCGAGGGTTTCCACGATTCCGAAGTCCATTTCGGAAACACGGATTCGTTCGGCTACTGCATGGGATTCTCTTGCTCGCGCATCAGCGACACCACGACGCCCGGATACAACAACCAATACGCTGTCTGGTCACCTGGCCACGACTGTTCTGGCAATGGCAGCTACGCGGTCTTCTGCGACGGCGGGGAATGGGGAGGCGTCAACGACATCACCTTTCCACGACAGGCGCTTGTGAGGGGCTTCTACATCGACAACACGACGTATGCCGCGCTGTCGATGCTCAATGGCGACAGCTACGCGAAGAAGTTCGGCGGCAAAGACGGCACGGATCCCGATTGGCTCAAAGTGACCATCTCCGCACGCGATGCGAATGGCGACTCGCTCGGCTCGATCGACGCATATCTCGCTGACTTCCGTTCGCCCGATCCAGAAGAGGACTTCATCCTTTCCGACTGGACATGGGTCGATCTCTCGTCATTCGGTCCAGCCGTCAAATCGCTTTCGTTCGCGATCTCCGGCAGCGATACGTCGTGGGGCTACCTCAACACCCCCGCATACTTCGCGATGGATGAACTTGAATACGCATATTCGTTCAGCGGACCGACCGGCTTCGACAACGGCAACGACACCGATGCGCCGATTCCAGGCTATTGCGGCGGCGGGACGGATGGCGATGCCGAGGACGACCGAAACGCCGTCAATCCATCCTTCGCCGGCTGGGTGTCGGGCGTCGCCTCATACGCGCCGACAGCGAACGTGCTCCCAACATGGCAGGTAACGGACCGTGCGCTCGGTCCCGCCACCGGGAACCAGTTCGACGTTGTCTCGCTCGGCGATCTCACCGAAGGCGAACTTGCCGCGGGCGCGCGCCCAGGCGAAATCACGCTGGTGTTCCCGATGCCAA
>JAZQOE010000039.1:0-17636 GCA_045627705.1 Kiritimatiellia bacterium
CTGCGTGATGTCGAACCACTTCCACGTGCTGGTCCATGTTCCGAAGGCGATCGAACTTACGGAGGCGGTACTGCTTGAGCGTGTCGAGATCCTCTATGGCTCGATGAACGCGGCGGAGTTGAAGTGCCAGTGGGACGAATATCGCAGGCACAATTGGATCAACCGATTGGAGACTGAGCAGGAGATGCTGAGGAGACGCATGGGTGACATCTCGCCGTTCATGCAGTGCCTGAAGCAACGCTTCTCGGTATGGTATCGCGCCCATCACGAGGGACACGAAGGCACGCTCTGGCAAGGCCGCTTTGGCAGCACTTTCGTCGAAGGCGGCGGGTCGCTCGCCGCTGTTGCCGCGTACATCGAGCTCAACCCGATCCGCGCGCAGATCGTGGAGGATCCGAAGGACTACCGCTGGAGCAGCTATGGCGCGGCGGTAGCGGGCGACAGGTACGCACGATTGTGCATTACAAGGATTTATAGGCCGGAAGCGAACAAGCCGGACTTTGGAGCGGTTGCGCCGCAATATCGAACGCTGCTGTATGCGAAGGGCGTGGACGCGCTCGACCACGAGGAAGTGCGGAAGGTACTGGCGGGGCATGGCAAACTCGAACTGCCGGTGATGCTGCGCTGCAAGGTGCGGCATTTCACGAAAGGCTTCGCGGTCGGGACGAAGGGTTTCGTGGATGGAGTGGTTGACAAATTCGCGGGGCACTTCAGCGAGGGCAGGAAGACGGGTGGCCACGGCATCGGGATGTGCAGGGAATGGAACGGAATACGGATCTGCTCCGCGAGACGGTTGCAGAAGAGTCCTGTGACAATGGCGTAACGACTTGAAAAGGAAGAGGATGATTCAAATGAAAACCTTGCATAAAATGCTTAAAGGGACAGACTATTTGAGTTGCTGAACGGTTTGATGGAGTCCGATTAGAAATCGCAAGACAGCGTAGCCTATACTTTGGAACGATTGCTGATGGCGACGAGCCAGAGTGAGTTGTCGCTACCGTATTTTTCACAGCCCGCTGGTTGCATCCATTCCGCGGTGATGAGCCATTGCTCGTCTGGCCCTGAAGGCGCAACGCAGAAGTTGCCGAGTCGTGCGCCGAGTTCAGGAACAAGCGGAAGTTCAGTCGAATGGATGATGCAGAGATTGTTAGGATCGACTTGCGCCATGAAAATCGGGGCGCGGTTGCGGAAAACATGGTCGTTGTTCGCCCCTTCGCGCGTGTAGGCCAGAAAGAGACGGTCGCCGAGATTGATCCAATGCTGCTGGGTGTTGCGGTTTGCAAGGATACTGCCGTCGCTCAACTTCCAGGGCATGGGGTCGGAAAAATTCAGGCCATCATCGCTTGTCGCCACGAGCCCCTGCTCATCGCTGCGAAGTGTCAGGTAGTAGCGCCCTTGGAATTTTGTGAGCGACGGTTCTCCGATCCCGCGCGAAAGATCGAATCGCTCGACTGGCCTGCCCGCCTCGACAGCCTCCAGTTTGTCGCCATTGAAGCGATAGCGCACGTACACGACGGCCGTCTGGGTGGTGTTCCTCGGCGTCGAACGATAATAAAAGCCGAGGAGCAGCGTTCCATCGTCTTCCTCGACAATCTGCCCAAATGGCTTGCAGAAGACATACGGCAGCGGAAAGGGCAGTCCCGTGTATCCCGTGTATTTGCCGCGTTCGATATCGACGCTTACGAAATGCGGATGCATCAGGATTTCATTCTTGTCGAATGCAGTGGGAATCGCATGAAGGGGGACAGCATCGTTCGCGTAAATCTGGTCGTTGCCTATGGCGAACCACTTGTTGTTTTTCGCGCTGTAGTAGATGGTGGCAAAGTGGGCGACACGCCTGCCAAGACTGTCTCGCGTGTCCGCCATCGACATCTGCATGACAGGCTCGCTCCAATGCTTTCCGTCATCGGTCGATTTCGAAAGGTATTGCCCGTAGAAGACATCGCTTCCCGAAAGAAGCAGTTTCTGGAATGAAATCAAGGCATTGCCCGTGCCATCGGATGCGATCATCGGTTGCACTTTGCAGAACTTGCCATCGAATCCTGAAAAGAGCCTTTGCCTTGTGAACCAAAAATCCTTGCCGTTCCTGGCAATCGTAATCGGGGTCATTTTCTGTCCTCTGTGCTGACAATGCGCGCGTTTGTGATCTTGATGCGTCCCGCGGCGGGAGAATAAATCAAAACAGTGTACTTCGTGACCTTGGCGGGGAAGGGGAGACGATCCGTGTGATTCCAGCCGCCAGCTTCCGTCTTGAAGGTCGCGTCGCCGCACGGCAGCGCGACGATGTTCTTCCCAGGCTTGATGAACGCTGGCGCCGATTCAAAGTAGCATCCATCGATTTCCATGCCTATCGCAATTCGCGCCGCACAGTGCAGTTCGCTTTCGACATCCATCGCCAGCACATCGTTTTCCGCCAGGACGAATGTCTCGACTGATGTCGCGGAAAATGCGGACTTCTCGTTTGCGCCAAGGGTGAAGTCGAGGGTGACTGTCCCATCCGCAACGGAACGCTCGCCCGCATCGCTCCAGTCTTCGTGTTTCCAATCCTTGGACTCGAAGGCTGGCCATGTGCGTGTCGGGCCTTCCGGGGCTGTCGGCACCGATGCGTCTTTCGCGGACCGGAGCGTTGCGGATGTGCGGTCAACAAACTCCGCGCCTTGCGTGCCGCCGCCAGTGATGAAGTAAAGCGCGAGGTTGATGCCCATTCGCGTCGCGCCTTCCTGCATTTCCGCAGGTGAAAGATCTGTGAGCGAAACTTTGAGCGGATGCGTGTGCGCGTCAATGTTCAGTCCATCGCCATAGTCGTTGCGGGTGTAGATGACGGCGGCGCGATTACCGAGCATGACACCCTCGATGTGGTCCTGGCGGTACTTGTCGCCCGGCGGAATCGCATATCCCTTGTAGCCATTCGTGAGGTCGTAGCCAGTTCGCATGGCGGCGAAGTCTGGTCCGAGCCTCGCCAATGGTGCCTCCGGCAGGATGCGCGCCACTTCGCGCCTGAACGCGCGATCGAAGGTGTCGTCGTTGAAGTGCGTCGAATCATCCGCCCAGAGATGGCCGCCGCCCAGCAGATACGCGCGAAGGTTCGCGACTTCCGCATCGGTGAAATGGAAGTCGTTGTGGCCTGTCATGTACACGAATGGCAGTTTCGAGATTGCGGGGTCGTCGAGCCTTACGATCGAGTCGCTCGCGTTAAAGGCCATGTGAGTGCGCTCGCGCAGCTGATGGCCAAGGAACATCATCGCCGAGCGCGCGCAATCCCAGTCGCCGCCATACTGCGCAAGTCCTAGCGTTGCGTGGACGGTTCCATGCCCTCCAAGTCCAAAGCGCACGGAGAAGTCGCCGCCTTGGATGTCGCTGAGTGGACCGGCGAGCGTTTGGTCGTCGGAGCCAGGCATGGATGTCGCGGCGGTTGCGATTTCGGTGGCATTGTCGTCTTCCCTCGTCAACTTGCCAAGCGCGATAGGACGCGGCCCCGCGGTCTTCCCCGCTATTCCTCCGACCATCATGGCGCGTGATGGCGCGGCTAGCGTGCGAGGGGCTTGCGCGGAGCCATTGCCAGATTGTTTCGCGACAGTTTGCTTTGTCGCCACGGATGCGGTTGAGGCATCGGTCGAAGGCATGTCGGCGGAAATCGCGGATGGCGCGGCATGCGCTGGCATATCGGACTCGACGCCCTGCAAGTGAGAATCGGCAAAAAGCGGCGCGCCGTTTTTTGCGTCTTGCGAGATATCGACCGACGATGCCATGTTCGCGAGCGCATTCTGTGCGGCACCAGCTGCAATGCCGTGCTTCGGGCGTTGCGCGGATGATGCGATGGATGCGGCGCCGCTTGCGCGGGCGGGCGCATCAAGTGCGCGAGGGGCTTGCACGGAGCCATCGCCAGATTGTTTCGCGACAATTTGCTTTGCAGCCACTGATGAGGTTGAGGCGTCGGTTGTCGGCATGTCGGCGGAAAGCGCGGATGGCGTGGTGTGCGCTGGCGCATCGGACTCGACGCCTTGCAAGTGAGAATCGGTAAAAAGCGGCGCGCCGTTTTTTGCGTCTCGCGAGATATCGACCGACGATGCCATGTTCGCGAGCGCATTCTGCGCGGAACCAGCTGCAATGCCGTGTCTCGGGCGTTGCGCGTACGATGCGAGGGATGCAGCGCCGCTTGCGCGGGCGGGCGCATCAAGTGCGCGCGGGGATGAATCGTTATCGTTGTCGATTACGGTTGCCTTGGTTGTGACGGCCATGGGCTGCGATTCAATTGACGGCATATCGGCTGAAAGCGGATCGTGCGACGCCGCAGATTGCCGGACATCCGCGAGATCGGTGTCTGCTATATGCGTTGTGTCATTGCTTGTGAACTCAACTTCTGTCGCAGTCACCTCGAGCGCTTTCGGCATTGCCGTCGCTATGCGCTCTGGTTTTGTTTCATGCGGTGTGGAAGATTCTGCGCGGCTTGGGGAATCGAGTTCGCGCGGGGTGGGGGAGTCATCGCGGACTTCGACGGTCTTTGTCTCGATTGGTTCAATCTCGGATTCGACGCCGGGCATTTCCGTATCGGGGAGGCTTGACTCGGCGATGTCTGGCTGCACCGCATCAAGCTGTGAATCTTCGGGGAATGGTGCGCTCGTATCCGCCTTGAAATCCACTTCGCTCATTTCGGCATCGGCGAGTTTGGCCATTGCCTCGCGGCGCGCTGTTTCCTGGGCGATGCGGGCTTCAATGCGGTCTAGGGTCGTCTTGCGAGCTTCGGCAGTGATGCCGCCCGATGGAGCAGGTGGCGCGATTCGCATGCCTGTCGCGTTTTCGAACGCTTCGATGGAGACGGCGAGGCCAGGCGAAATTTCCTCGAGTTCGACGACGCGCGTCTGCACGAGCAGGTCCATTGTTAGAAGGAGTATCAGCGCGTGCAGGGCGGTTGAGAGCGCAAAGTATTTCACCATGCGCCCCTGCGGGCTCTTAAGGCGCATCATCCAGCGGACGAGGATATAGATCGCCAGCACGATGAGGAACAGTAGCAGCGCAATGTGCCATGCGTTATAGCGCGGGCCGGCTGGTTCGTTCGACTCGAAGAGAATCGGCGGGGGAATCAGTTCGGCGGGCGATGGAATCGATTGGAAACCTGTGGTGCTTTGGAGCGGGGCGTCCACAACGCACGGCGACAATGTCGCAACCGTGTCGGCGGCATGCGTGGATGCGCCAAGATACGGCGTGATTGCCGCGGGGGCGATTTCGGTTTGCGTGTAAGGAGGCAATATTGGTTTTACAGGTTGCCTGAAGTCCAGCGATTTTGAAATTGAGGGCGACAACCAGGCGATGCCGGGAAGATTCGGTGGCGGGCGAGGATCGAGGATTTCGATTGGGGCGGATGCGTGACGGGTGAAGGCGAAACCTGCTGGGGTGGTCGCTGACGCGCGGAAATGGATCATGCCCGATGCGATGGAGTCGGTCTGGAATGCAAGGGTGTAGATTCCGTCGTTTGGCGACGCATCTCCATTGGTTCCATCATCGAGGAGGAATCCGAGCGGGATGTCGGTGGCGGCGTCATTGCCGTCTTGAAGAAGCGACAGCGTGGCCTCGACCGTCGCATTCGTCATGGGATGCCCGGCATGGGGCAGCACGCACGAAAGCATGATGGCGTCGCCGCAATGGATTTCATCTGGAATCGGGAACGCGATTAGTTCCAGGTCGCTCGCCGCCATGACAGACAGGACGGCATCGCCATTCAATCCGCGCAGTGACCATTGCCCGGGCGGTGGCGCAAAGAGTTCCGTCGCGAAATCTATCGATCCAGGAAGACATGTCAGGGAGCGCGCGGTGCCGGAAGGATCGACGAGCGAGCATGCGGCATTTGGCGATTCATCGAGGAGGGAAATGGAAAGGGACTTGATGGTGTCATCGACGGGAATGGTGGTTTCAGAATCGGCGGTCACGCGCCATTCGCCGATTGAAACAGAACGGTGAAGGTCGCGGGCGATCGACGCGAATGCCGACGCGAGTTCTTCGGTTGAATCGGCGCGGTGGAAGGTGCCGCTTGTAGAGCGCGCGATAAGGTCGAGGGTGTCGGCGTCGATGTCATCGGAAAGACCGATTGTATGGACGGGCCAGTGGCGTAGGGCGCAGCGGACATGGGCGTTCGCATAGTCGCCAGGTTCATCGCGTCCGTCAGAGAGCACGACGATTGCCTTGCGCGAATCGGCGGGGAGCCTGTCGAGTTCGGATACGGCGAGGATCAGTGCGGCGTCGAGGTCGGTGCTGCCGCTTGCGGCGAGCTGTTCGAGCGCGGAGGAGATCGCGGCGGAATCGGAAGGCGGGGTGGGAGGGAGGAGAAGGCGGGCGCGACGCGAAAAGGCGACGATTGAGATTGTCGCGATGTCGCCGCGTGTCGCCGCGATGCGAGCGAAGACATTCGCCGCTTCGACGCGGAGACGGTCTGGATCCGTATGGCGCATGCTGAACGAATCGTCGAGAACGAGCGCCACGTCAAGCCTGCGCGGGGCGAAGCGGATCGCATTCGGAATCGCCAAATTGCCTGCTGGACAGTTATCGGAATCGAAAGCGCGGACATTTAGGTCGTAGTCTCCGGGAGGAAGTTCGGGGAATGCGCCGATGAAGACGGTTGTCCCGCTTGGGGCGAATGCTGGAAGCGCAATCCCGACGGGAGACTCTTCGCTGGCCTCGCCGCCATTCGGAACCAACGTGGCTTCAAAGCGGGCGGCATCGGGAAATTCTTCGGCTTTGGCGGAAAGAAATCCGTAAGTTCCAAAGAAACGGAAATCGGCTGCGTCAAGGTTGGCGGGGAATGAAAGGGATGCGAGTACGATGGCAAGGGAGGTCCAGATCGCATTTTGCAGACGGGCGATCGTGAAATTCCGCAGATGGTTTATGTCGAAAATCGGACGCACTCGCTTTGTCCATTTGGGCGGTTACAAGTTGCCTGCGACCTGTGTTGCCATGGAAACAATAACACTTGCACAGTGGTCCTTGTACACGCGCGTTATCGTATCGGCGGACATACGGGGAAACAGCGCCGCAATGGCTATCGCAAATCGTTTCATGCGATTATCATAGCACACAACAAGATTGGTGACACACCACGTTTTTTCCTGGCGTGCAAAACTTCAGGGCAGGTCTTTGGCGGCTTCGAGTTCGGGCATCATCTGTCCCTTGTGATGTCGAAATTCGCAAATTGAGACACTCATCCCGAAGTGATACCATGGCGGTGACTCTTCCAATGAAATTCTATCGTCTATCTCCTTCGCCGCACTGGCGTGACTGGCTGTTGAGGCTTGGGCCATCGCACATGGACCTTTGCGATGGACCAATCTTCAAACTCATCTGCCTTTACGCGATGCCGCTGATCATGTCCGGCATACTGCAGCTCTGTTTCAATGCCGCGGACATGTTTGTGATCGGCAAGTTCGGTTCGACTGAATCGCTCGGCGCGGTCGGCACGACCGGATCGCTTTGTCATTTCATCGTGACGGTCTTCATGGGGGTGTCGGTCGGCACGAACGTGCTTGTCGCGCGCTTCTTCGGCGCGAAGGATGATGCCGCGCTCAAGCGCACTGTCCATACGTCGATTGCGCTCGCGGGGCTTTTCGGGGTAATGCTGATTGGCCTAGGCCTGCTTGTGTCCGGCCCCATACTGCGCCTCATGCGCGTGCCTGAGACTGTCTATCCGAAATCCGAACTCTACATGGCGATCATCTGCCTTGGGTTCCCGTTCTCGATGCTATACAACTTTGGCGCGGCCGTGTTGAACGCTGTCGGCGATACCAGGCATCCGCTTCTGTACCTCATTATTTCGGGCATTTCAAATGTGACGCTGAACATCCTGTTCGTCGTCGGGTTCCACTGGGATGTCGCCGGCGTTGCCATCGCGACAATCGTTTCGCAGGCGCTTTCGGCGTTTCTCGTGCTGAGGAATCTTGCGCGTTGCAAGGATGCGTGCCGCCTTCGCAGAAGCGACCTCCGCATCGATTGGCCGACAGCGCTGGAGCTTGTGCGCATTGGCGTTCCAGCCGGGTTCCAGGGTGCCTTCTTTTCGATTTCGAACATGGTCATCCAGTCCGGCGTAAACACGCTTGGCCCCATCGCGCTCGCGGGCAACACTGCGGCATCGACGATCGAAGGTTTCGTGTGGGTAGCCGGCTTTTCGTTTACGCAGACGTCCACGAGCTTCCTCGGGCAGAATCTCGGTGGCCGCCGTTTCGACCGTATTTTGAGCGCGCACCGGCTTTGTCTCCTGTGCGGGTTTGTGGTGGACACTGTCCTCGGTGCGATCATCCTGTTTTTCGGGCGCTATGCGATGGAAATGTATACGGGCGACCCGTCGGCGATCGAATGGGGCATGCAGCGCCTGCGCTTCATGCTTCTGACCTACGGTTTCTGCGCGTTGATGGATATTTCGTCGGGTTCGCTCCGCGGACTCGGCAAGTCGCTGGTGCCTGCGATTACGACCCTTCTTTGCACATGCGCCTTCCGCGTTTTTTGGGTGCTGTTCATATTCCCGCGCCACCAGCAGCTTTGGTTCCTGATGCTCGCGATGCCGATCTCGTGGGTTCTCGCGGCGATAATCAACTTCATGACATTCCATTTCGCCTACAAGTCTATCGCCCGCTGACGGCCGGCACTATTGCGCGACCGGCGAATCGCCAGTTTCACTGTCTTCAATCTCTTCCACTGCGATATCGTCGAACCACTCTACTCCCGGCGGATAGTACGCATAGAGCATGACCTTGACTTCGGTCACGTCCGGGCGATGCCGCGTAGGGTGGAAGACAAGCGAGTTGGTTGTCCATGTGTCGGCGCTGGTTTCGCCATGAAGCACGGCCTCGTAACGCCTACGCATCTTGCCGCGGAACATCCCGTATCCGCGAACCCAGACCTTCGTTCCGACGCCGCCGCGCAAACGGCATGAGACGCGATATGTCTTGCCGGATACGACGGGGAACGAATCGGAGTAGTAGCTTAGCCCGTATGTCTCGGCGATGGCGTTTTGCGCGGGTTCGGGAATGTTCCATGTCTCCGCAAGCCCGGCCTTGCGCCAGCTTTCGACCATCGCTGTTTCCGAGACTGAAGTGTCCATGCGGATTGCGAGGCCATCGCCATCGGGCGCGGTTTCCCAGCGGACGCCCAGTCCATCTGGCAGTTCCCATGCGAGCGGTTTCGATCCGTTCGCCGGATCGGCTGTCTCGAACGAGCCGTTTGCGACGAGGTTTGTTGCGCCCAATGACGACATTGCATGGAAAGTCATGGATATCGATATCAGCGCCAAGACCGCGATTTTCCCCATTGAATCTTTCATGGGCCGAATTTACCATGCCCAAACATTCTCGACAAGTCCGATGAAATATGCGATGATGGACCTATCGGTTGAATTCAACGCCGCATGTGCGACGCTGTTTGGCCCAAGGAAAGGGTATGAAATGAGCGAAGAAACTAATGTCAATGCCGAATTTGCCGAGTCCGCGCCCGTGAACTCCGCCCCGATCAAAGAAGAAAACAAGATTTCCGAAGCGCTTGATCTTCTCGAAGAGGCCGCCAAGGAAAAGAAGGACGACATCACAGAGATGCTTGCCTCCAAGTACGCCAATCTCCGCGAGGCGATCGTCGGTGCCAGCAAGGTGACAGGCGTTGCCGCGGAGGATGCCGCCGCCCGCGCGAAGGAAGCGCTTGGCCACGCTTACGATGTGAGCCGTGAAAAGGTCAAGCAGACCGCAGATGTCGTGGATGCCCAGGTCCATTCGACTCCATGGCCATTCGTCGGCGGAGTAGCGCTTCTTTCGCTGATGTTTGGCTACATCCTCGGCCGCAAGCAGTAGTTCTGCGGGAGCACCCGCCAGATGAAACTGTTTATGTTCCTGCTGAAGGCGCTTGCGCCCTTCACGAGCATGATGCTGATCCGTCGCGGCCGCAAGGCTGGCCGCGACTGGATCCAGCTTCGCGCCGCAGCCATTTACCTGAAGGGTGTCAAGGGCGCCCGTCTCGCCTTTCTCGGCGTAATCGCGCTGGCGATGCTGATGATGTTGCTTGGCGGCGGCTTCGCGCTCCTGCACATTGGACTATACCTGCTGCTCCCATCTCCCGCCAACATCATCACGATGCTGGCATTGGGCTTTGTTTACACGCTTCTTGCCATCATCGCGCTCGCGAAGATTTGCAGCGAGAAGACATGGATGCAGGTGACGGGCGCTGGAAAGATTGCCTCGCGCGCATTGCGCCAGGCTGACAAGGGTTTCTGACGCTGATGGAGACGCAATCGATGGCAAACGAGGAACATGGTGAATTCATGCGGATTCTTTTCGCGACCGATTTTTCGGCGAATGCGTCAAAGGCGTTCAATTTCGCCGTGCACGCGGCTGCGAACCACCCAGGTTCCCAGCTTCGCCTGATCCATGTGCTTCCGGAACCGGATGCGCATTTCTGGAAGGGCTACATATATGATGACGCCGATGCCGTGGATCCCGATGCCAAGGCAAAGGCCGATATCGACCGTCGCATCGCAGGTGAATATCTTCCGCGTGTCCCCGACGGCATGGATTTCAAGAAGGAATTCAGGGTCGGTGCCGCCGCTCCCGCAATTCTCGACTTCGCCCGAGAGTTCGGCGCGGACCTGATCGTGATGGGGCGCCAGGGAAGTGGTTCACGCCTTTTCTTCGGCAGCGTCTCGTCGAAGGTCATTCACTCGGCTACGTGCCCGGTGCTTGTCGTTCCGATTTGATTTGGTTCGCCATTGCATGATGCCGCCATGAAAATTCCATGGCGCATCCAAGCCCGCGTCGGATGGCCTCGTCACGGACGGCATCGGAGTCCATGAGGGCTTTCACCGCGCTTGAAAAATCATCAGGCGTTTTCGCGGTCGCGGTTACTCCTGGAAGCAATTCGGGCGCGATTGATTCCGATGCAATCACCGGACACCCGCAAGCCATCGCTTCCAGGATTGTCAGTCCGAATCCTTCGTCGATTGCAGGGTGTACAAGCGCAAACGCCATGCGGTAGAGATTGATAATCTCAATGTCGGGAAGCCTTCCCGTGAAAATCGCGGAGTCGGATTTGAGATTTGTTCGCCCTCTAATTCTACCTGCAACTACAAGCGGAATCGGCAATCCGTGCCCGATAATCGGCCAGATGTTTTTACGTGGAGCGACATTGCCGACAAACAGGGCGAAGCGCTCCGGCAGATGGAATCTCGCCCGTAGTGCGCTGGCCCTCGCCTGAAAGTTAGGGTCGTCATCCGCAGGCTTGAATACATCATGTTCAATGCCAAGCGGAATCACTTCGATTTTCCCGGCGCAATCGGGAAATCGCCTGGCAATCTCATCGCGCACTTTCACCGATGGCACGACTATGCGTTTCGCGCGTTTGATTGACAAAGGCATGAGCGCCCTGAAATGCAGCTTGTTTGCCAATGTGCAAGTTCCAGGATGCGAGAAAACGTGCAGGTCGTAAACGTGGAGTTCGATGGGGACTGACGCCAGTACCGGCGCCACGTAGGCCGGGGCGACAAGTAAATCTGGCTTATCGCGCAATACCAGGATGGGGACGATGATTTGTTCCCAGAATATCCTGATGATTTTGCCGATACCGCCCGCAAACGCGCATTTGTACACGCGGACATTGCAATCGCGTTGATATGCCTTCAGCAACTCGCGGACTGCGCGTTCTACGCCGGAGCCCGCGGGTGTCAGGAGGGAACCAAGAAATGCGATTTTCTTCATCGGCCACATGTGGGATGGGCGCTAGGAGCGAGACTTGCAAAGGTGCTGGATCGGACAGCCTTCGCATTTCGGATGGACAGGCTTGCAGCGTGTCTGGCCGAATGAGACGATTATCGAATTCCATGCCTTCCACAGGTCGGAGGGAAGACGGGCGCGAAGTTCCATTTCGGTTTCGGCGGGCGTCGATGTCCTGACGAGCCCAAGACGGTTCGAGATGCGGTGTACATGGACATCGACGCAAATCGCAGGCTTGTCGAATGCGTGGACGAGAACTAGATTGGCAGTCTTGCGGCCGACGCCCGGAAGGGTGCAGAGTTCCGGGATCGTTTGCGGCACGCTGCCTGCGAAGCGGGATTTGATCTCTCCAAGTAGCGCCTTGATATGCTTCGCCTTCGTTCGATAGAAGCCGACAGGGAAGATCAGTTCTGCGATTTCGTCTTCGGTGAGCCTGTCGAGTTCGTCGATTGTCGTTCCCCTCGCGAAGAGACGGGTACATGCTCCGGAAGTCGTTTCGTCCTTCGTTCGCGCGCTCATGAGCGTGCCGATCAGCACCATGAGCGGATTGTGCGTCTGCGCGGCCATGAGGTCGATTACCGGTGCGTCATGCCGCGCGAACTCCTTGCGCAGCGCCTCCGAAACCTCTCGGAACCGCGGATCCTCATTAAGAATCCGCTTCGCGCGCCTCTCCGCCTTTCTGGCAAATTCATCATCCATATCCATTGTTCCCCAATTGTACCAAAGCCATTGTCGCAATGCCGCACAAATTCATTTTTGCTTAAAGGGACAGACTATTTAAGAGTAGAGATGGCTATTAATTGTTGATTTGATTGACTCTTTTGACAAATTAAATGAGAATTTTCCGCTAATGGATCAAATCTACGAAAGAACTGATTTGCTGCCGTCGGGTATTCCCTTGGCAGTGCTTTTGACGATGGCGGTCGCCGCAATCGGACTGTGGTTTGCGGCGCGCCGTTTTTCCGTGCGCCATGCCGCCGTGATTCCTTTCTGGGCAGAAGTCGTTGCGCGCGTGATAACCGCTTCCATCGCGTTGTGGACAATCTTCCAGGCGCTTGCTCGCGGCATCGATTTCGCTTGCCGTTGGCCGCTTTGGTCTTATGCCTTTATCGGTGGAGCCGCGATCGAGGCTGCGTCTTTCGCGTACCGCCATGAACAAGGCGCTGTTCCGCCGCGGATCGCGCGTGCGCTTCCGGTCTTGCGTTGCGCCGCAGTCGCGCTTGCGCTTCTGTTGTTGCTCCAGCCGCAGGTGACGCGCACGGTTACAAGGCATATCGTTCGCAAGGTCGCAGTGTTGGTCGATGATTCAGATTCGATGCGCTTCCCCGACGAGCTTTGGACTTCCAGCGAAAAATTGGCTGTCGCCACGCACTTCGGCATCGGAGACGCCAACGACCGTCCTCTTCCCGCCATCGCTTCGCTACGCGAATGGCGCGATTCCTTCTGCGGCGATTTCCGTTCGCTCGCGCCAACGAACCAGTTGCCAAAGGAGACGACGCGCGCGATCCGCGATGGTGCCGCAGTTCTCCGTGAACTGCAGCGACAGAACGATGCCTTCCTGAAATCATGTGAAGGCGGGAACGAAGTGCTGGCTAATCTCCAGCGTCTCCTCCGCGACGAGGCGATTCCCGCCTGCGATGGATTGCTCAAGGCCAGCCGCGCAAAATCTGCGGGCGAGCAGGATTTTACCAGGCTTTCGAATTCCCTCGCGGCGCTTGACGAATTGCTCCCTGTCGCGCGCGAAACAGCCGATGGCCTTTTCTGGGACAAACTATCCGACGAGCGCCGCGCCGAAATCGATGCATGTTGCGTGACGCAACGTCTCGCGATTGCGGAGTCGCTTCTGCTTTCCGCGCCGCGCCGTACAATCTCGCTCGGACAAAAGTCACTGCTCGACGCACTCGCATCTCGCTACGATGTTTCCGTTTACAGAATGGGCGCAGGAATCGAACGCATTTCCGAAGACTTGCGCTTCGATGCCGTCGGCAACGCCGGTCCAATCGCGTCACCTGATGTCGCAGGCGCAGTCACGACGAACATCGCCGAAAATGCGCTTTGCACCGCTACCAACGATGTCCGTTGCTCTGCGACCGACTACACTGCCGCGCTTGAGCAGGTCACTCGCGACATCCCTTCCGACCAGCTTGCCGGCGTGCTGATGCTGACCGATGGACGCCACAACGGAACCGCTTCGCTTGATCCGATCGCGCGTTTGCTCGGGCTGCAGGATGCACCCGTTTCGACCATTCTCGTCGGTGGTTCGCAGATGCCATGCGACCTTTCGCTTGCTGACGTGTCAGTGCCGGAGTCCGTCTATCTCGGCGACAATGTCCGCGCACGCGCCATGGTGCGCGCGACCCATGCCAATGGACGCAAGATTGCCGTTCGCCTAAAGCTTGGCGACGAGGTTGTCGATGAGTCCGAACTCCAGGTGAACAGCGATGACTGGCGCCGCGAGGTCAGGCTCTCGCACATGCCGACAAATCTTGTCGGACTGGCCGAGGCTGGCGATGCGTCCGAATCATCTACGAATGAAGTGCAGGTTGCAGCTGTCGCTGATAATGAGGAGGCGATTTCGTACAAGCTCGAAGTCTCCTTCGCCGATGCTGGGCAAAACGGGGCAGGGGAGCAGAAGCAAGACGGCGAAGATTCCGCCAGGGAGCTTTTCGCCGACAACAACGAGTGGAACTTTGATGTCGCCGTGAGCGACGACCGCACTGCAGTGCTGCTTGTCGATTCCCGTCCACGCTGGGAGTTTCGCTATCTCCGCAATCTTTTCTACGGACGCGACAAGTCGATCCACCTCCAATATCTTCTCACGGAACCGGACACGATTGGCGGCGTCACGATGGAGGAGTCGCTTCCGCCAGCTTCCGCGGCGCGTCCGTTCGGCGAGGCCGAGGCCGGTGCCTTGCCAGTGGATGCCGAAGAATGGCGCAAGTTCGATGTGATCATCATCGGCGATGTCGATGGTTCGGTCATCACGCCCGAAGCCATCTCCAACATCCGCGAATGCGTTTCCGAGCGCGGCGCGCTGCTCGTCGTTATCGCTGGCCCGCGTTCGATGCCGCATGCCTTTGACGATGCCGATTTCGCGGATTTGCTGCCCGTGACCTGGACGCTTTCCTCCGAAGCCGCATGGGCGCCGCCTGAAGAGTCTTACCGTGTCACGCTCACCCCGGCAGGACGCTTCCATCCTGTAATGCAGCAGTCGGCAAGCGTGCTTGAGTCCGAGGCTGTATGGAATGGCCTGCAGGAGATGCGCTGGCGCTTCCAGGGACTTGGCGTGAAGCCCGATGCAGAAGTGCTTGCCTTCGCGACCGCCACAGGCGCGACCGATGACTTCTCGGATATCACGACCGACGATGTCGCACAGCGCCTCGACGCCGAGAAGGCCCGCAGGGCGCGCGATGCGTTGGTCGTTGCGAGAAACTACGGACGCGGCAAAGTGCTCGTGATGAACTTCGACCAGACCTGGCGCATGCGCTACCTCGCTGGCGACCGTTTGCACCACCGCTTCTGGGGCCAGGTCGTTCGCTGGGGCATCGGCGAAAAACTTCGCGCTGGCAATGGCGGATTGCGCGTCGGTACCGACCGCCTGACCTACTCGCCTGGGGACATCCCGCAGGTTTTCGGACGTATTACCGACGAGCATTTCCAGCCCGTGAACGATGCCCATCCAGTGGCGCGCCTCTTCGCTCCGGATGGCACGCTCGTTCATGAAACGCCCCTTGTTGTCCGCGAAGACGCGCAAGGGCTTTACGAAGGCGCTTTCCCGCAGCTCGCGACGAACGGAGTGTACAAGGTGGAGTTGCGCCAGGATGCCGCGGACGACGCCCAGTGCGTTCGCACGCTGCTCATGTCGGTCGTCATGCGCCGTCCCGCCGAACGCGCGGAAGTGTCCGCCTCTCGCGAAGCGCCTGAACTGCTCGCCCGCTGGACAGGCGGCAAAGTCGTCGATCCTTCCGCGGCCGCCTCTTTGGCGGAATCGTTTGGCGAAGGACGCCGCGATGTCGAAGAGAAGGTATCCGAACCTCTTTGGAATCATCCCGCGTGGTTCGTGGTTCTTCTTCTCCTACTCGCTTCGGAGTGGATTCTCCGCAAGCGCGGCGGACTGGCTTGATTGCTTTTCAACGACTTTTGGGAAAGGACAAATATGACTGCCGCAATTATCGCCGCATGTGTCTTGTTTGTATGCTGTGCCGTGCTTACGGTGCTTTGGTTCCGCGCGAGCCGCGGAAAGATAGAATCGTCGGCGGAGATAGCCCGTCTCCAGAACGATCTCGAAAATGCCAACTTGCTTGCCGCTCAAAGGGAACAGCACCTTCAGTCAATTGTCAGCGCGAAAGACGAGGCGCATGCCAGGGAACTTGACTCGGTGTCCAGGCAGTGCCAGCAGCGGCTGAACGACAAGGATGCATTTGTCGCGAAGTCGATCGAAACGCTTCGCGAGCAGTTCGCAAAACTAGCCGCGGAAAAGCTGGCGGATAGAAGCCAGGATTTGACGCGCGCAAATTCCGAGCAACTGGAGAATGCCCTGAAGCCGTTGCGCGAGCAGATTGATTCCCTGCAGAACCTTACGGCGCAGGCCCAGACGCATAGCGATAACCTTGAAAAGAGTTTCAAGGAGGAAGTCGGGAAGATCGGCGATGTGGCAAGGTCGCTTTCCGCGACTTCCGATGCGCTGAAGGGCAACATAAAGGTGCAGGGGCGCGCAGGGGAGGATATCCTAGAGGAGAAGTTGCGTCAGGCTGGCCTTGAAAAAAATGTTTCGTTCTTTCTTCAGGAAGGTTTTGACGACATCCGCCCAGACGCCCAGGTTTGCGATCCGCAGAACCGCTGGGTGATTATCGACAGCAAGGTCAATCTGTCGGATTTCTTTGCGTATGCCGACGAGACGGATGCCACGAAACGTGGCATCCTGCTTGAAAAACATGTGGCTGCGGTCAAGAAGCAGATTATCGCCCTTGCGGGGAAGAACTACCCGATGAGGTTTACGGAAAAGTTTCCCGACAGGGACTACATTCCCACGACTGTAATGTTCGTGCCATACGAGGCGCCGCTTTCACTTGCGATCGAGCACGACCCGACGCTTGTCCAGTTTGCGACGGATCGCAAGATCGTGCTCGTCACCCCGCTTACGCTTCTTGCATATCTTCGATTGATCTACATGGCGTGGCAGCATGAAAAAGAGCGAAAGAGTCAGATAGAACTCGTCAAGGTCGCCCGCGAGCTTCTTTTCCGGACGAACAAGTTCCTTTCCGTGTTCGAGGATTTGGGCAAGGGCCTCAAGGGCGTCTGTGACAAATATGATGCGGCGAACAAAGTGTTTGTCGATACCGGCAATTCGCGGTCCATTGCGAAATCGGCGCAAAAGCTGATTGATCTTGGCGTATCCCTTGAATCGCCGCGCGGCGGTGAAAGCAGGCCAACCCCCGCCGCATGCCTTGACCGGAACTGTGACGATTCCGACGGCGGAGAGGAAATATGAAGAAAGATTTTCCTCCCGGCTAAATGTTGCGAGGATGCGTATGCCTTGCTTTGCGCCCCGCGCAGTGCGCGACAATCACGGGCAACAAGGTCTTTCGTGACATCACGATGGTAATGTGAGATAATATTTATCGTCATGTCGGCGGAATGCCGATGGGACAGGACATAGTCCGGGAACTGGACCAATCAGTTGTCCCGGACGCTTGAGCAATGTAGCATCAACGCTACACGCCGTTCACTCGAAATACTACCACTATTTCACGAACCGTACGGCATGGGGTGCACAGAAATATTTATGCAGGCACCCCAAATTTTCCACTTGCTTCTCTCATGTGCATATACTATAATATATGCCATGAAAGAAAATTCACTAGGAAATGCACGTTCGCGGGCCGAGATCCTTGCCGAGATCGCCGC
>JAZQOE010000040.1:0-7971 GCA_045627705.1 Kiritimatiellia bacterium
TGTGTCCCCTTTTTTTTTGCTAGCCCCCCGCACCAAAAACGGCGCGCCGCAAAATCGCGGCGCACCGTTTTTTACAAGTCACAGGGTCTTGGGGCGAAGCCCAAGCAACACTTGTTATCTGTTACCTGTTATCTCGATCAAGGAACAGGGAACTTCGGCGCGAAGGCGGCGACTTCGGCGCGGATGCGGGCGTGGAGGGCGGCGTCTTCGGGCGCGGCGAGAACCTGTCCGATCCAGTCGCCGATCTGGTCCATCTCGGCTTCCTTCATTCCGCGCGTGGTGGCGGAAGCGGTGCCGATGCGGATGCCGGAAGTGACGAACGGGCTGTTCTTGTCGTAGGGGATCGTATTCTTGTTCGCGATGATGCCGGCGGCTTCAAGGGCGGCGGAGCAGAGCTTGCCGGTAAGGCCGCGGCTTGCGACATCCACGAGGAAGAGGTGGTTGTCGGTACCGCCGGAGACAATGCGGAAACCCATGTTCTTCACATGTCCGCAGAGGCGCGCGCAATTCTTGACGATCTGTGCGGCGTACTGCTTGAACTCGGGCTGCATGGCCTCGCGGAAGCAGACGGCCTTCGCGGCGATGGCGTGTTCGAGCGGGCCGCCCTGCAGACCGGGGAAGATAGCGTGGTTGATCTGCTTGATGTACTTCTCGCGGCAGAGGATCATGCCGCCGCGCGGGCCGCGGAGGGTCTTATGCGTGGTGGAGGTCACGAAGTCCGCGTATGGGACGGGCGACGGGTGTGCGCCGCCGGCGATGAGTCCGGCGATGTGCGCCATGTCAACGAGCAGGTATGCGCCAACCTTGTCGGCGATCGCGCGGAAGCGGGCGAAGTCGATGATGCGCGGGTAGGCGCTTGCGCCGGCGAGGATGAGCTGCGGCTTCTCGCGGAGGGCGGTCTCCTCGATGGCGTCGTAGTCAAGCAACTCGGTATCGGGGTTGACCGTGTATGGAACGATGCGGTAGTTCTGTCCGGAGATGTTCGCGGGGGAGCCGTGCGAAAGGTGGCCGCCCTGGTCAAGCGACATCGAGAGGATTGTGTCGCCGGGCTTTAGCACGGCGAGGTAAACGGCGAGGTTGGCGGATGCGCCGCAGTGTGGCTGGACATTCGCGGCCTCGGCGCCAAAGAGGGCCTTGGCGCGCTCGATAGCGAGCGTCTCGACGGCATCGACCGGATGGCAGCCGCCGTACCAGCGCTTTCCGGGATAGCCTTCGGAATACTTGTTCGTGAGGACCGAGCCCTGGGCTTCGCGGACGGAGCGGGTGGTGTAGTTTTCGGAGGCGATCAGGTTGATCGTGGTGTCTTCCTGTTCGACCTGCGATACGATCGCGGCGTGGACTTCGGGATCGAGGTGCGCGAGGGTGGCGGTTTCGTTCAGGCGGCATCCGCGGTCGATCTTGGCGACGCGACGGGCGTGGCGCTCTTCGGCCGAGAATGTCGCGGAGAACCAGGCATCGAGCGTTTCGGAAGCCTTTGCGACATCTAGCTTCGAGCCGGCGAGGACGAGCACATTCGCATTGTTGTGCGAAATCGATCGGCGGGCGGCGTCTGGATCATATCCGAGCGCGGCGCGGACGCCGCAGAAGCGATTCGCGGTGATCGCCATGCCGGTGCCGGTCGTGCAAATCAGGATGCCGCGCTCGCAACGGCCGTCGGCGACGCGCTCGGCGACCGCCACCGCAAAATCGGGATAGTCGTCTCCGCGCACGAACTCGTGCGCGCCGACATCGTCGATGTCAAAGCCCTTCGAGGCGAGATATGAAACAACCTGTTGCTTGAGTTCGAAGCCGCCGTGGTCGGCGCCGATCGCGATCTTCATGTGTCTTGGTTCCTTGGGAGGGATGGTTGGGTTGAAAGGCGAAATGGGTCTTGAAAACAATTTGGGGCGGCATGTCCGCCGCCCCAAACTACTTGTCATGCATTGGGTGTCTCTTCAGAAGCTGGACTCGGTTCGGATGCCGCCGATGAGGACTCGGCGGAATCAGACTGCGCCGAAGGGGCTTCCTCGGACTGGGCGCAAGGCTGTTGCTCGGCTGCACTGGATTCGGCGGCAGACGCAGATTCCGCCTCGGTAGCCTCGGCCGCGGGTTCGGCGGCAGATTCGGCGGCTGGCGCTTCGGCCTGGGAGGCTTCCTGCGCAGGCTTCTTCGCATTGCCGCGATTCTGGTTCAGCGACTTGAATGTCGGGTGTTCGGCGGGAAGCGCGAGCACGCCGTTGAAGTACTCGATCAGGTGGACCTTCTCGACAAGCATGTTGAGCTGCGAGGTGATCTTCTGGACTTCGCCCTGATCCTTGTCCTTCGAGAGCGCGGCGAGAAGTTCGGAGCGCGTGCAGTTCTTGTGGGATGTCACATAGTCCAGCACGAGGCGAACCTCGGGGACCGCGTGTTCCGCGTCGAGAGTCGTGGGCGCATGGGCGATCACGAACTCCTGGCCACGCGCATCGTAGGCGCGGAAGAAGTGCATGTCGCGATGGCGGAAGGCGCCGCGGAGCGCGAAGAAGAGCGTCGCGGGGAAGCGGTCTTCGCCGTTCAGCGTATTGCGCACTGCTATATCGAGAGGCTTGTCCGGCGTCTTGAGCATCGCTGGAATCGGCGCGATCACATGGTTGGCCTTGCGGATGAGGCCGGGAAGAATCTCGCGGGTGAAGAGCGACTCGGCGCCCTGGCGGTCAAGCGGGCGCGCGACAGGCGCTTCCTCTGCCGGTTGCGCGGGCTGTTCCGCGGCGTTCTCGGCGGATGCCTCGACAGGCGCCTGGGGCTTGGCCTCTTCCTTCGCCTTCAGACGGTACACGCGGCGATGGCGGGCCAGCTCGCGCCACTGCTCGATCACTTCGGGCTCGTGAACGATCTCGATGCGCGAGCGGTAGTCCTCCTCGGACATGTGGGGATAGCGCGTGCGGAGCATTTCGCGGACGCGGGTCGCGAAGCTGTGGTGGTTGGGCGGCCCAAGAAGTTCGCCGGAAAGGCCGCAGCGGGCGACAGACGGGAAATTGCCGGACGGCGGTTCATCCTCGACATCCTCGACGGTGAAATACTCGTCGAAGTGCTCGGCGAGGATGTGGGCGCGGACTGCGTCTTCGGATAGCGACGGCATGCCGCAGCAGGAGCACTGGAAGAAGGTCAGGCCTTCGGGAGACTCCTTCGAGCGATCGACGCGCACGAGGCAGGATTCGGGATTGTCGAGGAAGAGGCGCGCGATGTCGCGCAGCGGGAAAGCGCGGTGCGTCGAGACGATGCGGCGGACAATCGAGGCCAGGCCCTTGGTGTCGGGAATCAAGCGGATATCGACGGGCAGCGGCGGCGGTGGTGGTTCGGGACGGCGGAACTCGCGCTGCGGGCGGCTGTCGCGCGCGGGACCCCTGAACTCGCGGCGCGGCGCGCCGCCGCGTTGCTGCGGGCGGTCGGCGCCCGGCATCGGCGCATCGGCACCATCGTCCGGAAGGCGCGCGGGGCGGGGCATGGGGCGACCTGCGAGCGGATTGCGGGCTGGGGGACGAGGGCCACGGCGGTCGCCATCGCGGCGGAATCCGCCCGGACCACCACGGCCACGCTCTTCTCCGTCATCATGGAATTTGCCATGCGTGGAAGTCGAAGGCGACTTGCGCGCCCAGTCTGGCGAAAACGAGAAATCTTGGAGAGAAATGAGTTCCTCGTTGCCGACCGCATCTTGATTATTTAGTTCACCGTCGTTCATGGGTGTATAATTTATCCGTTTTGACCGTCGTTGGTCAATCTCTCTGATTCGATTTTGAATAATCGCGGACGATATTCCGCCTTGCCTGGTCAAACCAATTTGCATAAACTAGACCCAACTATGACACCACTGGCGCAACCCCCATATCAACCCACGGACTTCGCCGAAGTCCGCGACACCGCGTCGATGACCGGCGCCAAAGATAACCATGCACCGTCGTGGACCGATGGCGGCACGTATATCTACCGCGTATGCACCCCTGACGAAGAATGTCTCGAGCCCATACGCGAAGGCATCCGCATAACCGCGAACCTGCTCGACAACGACATCAACCAGATCGCGATGTTCAACGGACTCGTCGGCCACGACCATCCGGGCGGATGGAACTGGGATGGCCTCTGGCCCTACTGGAACCGCGTGACCTTCCGCGCCGGCAACTCGTGGGAAAAGCTTTCGAAGTTCATGGCCGACATCCAGCGCGAGTCGAAGGCCAAGGCTTCGTTCCACGTGAACCTCACCGACGTCAACATCGGACTGCGCGACTATCCCGAAACGCAGGAGTTCTTCAGGCGCCTCGTCGAGACAAAGTCGATCTATCGCCGCGACTTCAATTCCGACACCCGCAGGCGCGACATCGAACCGCCATACGTGATGCAGGAGCTGCCCGAGGGCAATCCCGTCGAAATCGTCTCGCTCGTGAACTACGGCAACTTCTGGGACAGCGGACTCGCGAAGGAGATGATCGACGAGTTCTGCGCGCACATGCCGTATGTCCCGCCCGTGCTCTACATCGACGTTCTCACCCTCGACGGCGGCAACTTCAATACTGGCTACCCGACAGGCCCGCTCGGCGGCTCGCGCGAGACGCAACTCCAGGGTGTCCTCCACATCGCCGAATACCTCCGCTCGCTCGGAATCGAGATCGGCACCGAAGGCGACCGCAACGAGTTCGGCGACTATGGCACATACGGCTGGCTCCACTGCAATGGCGGCATCTCGTCGCCCGACTACTCGAAGATCAAGGGCGCGGCAAAGGGTCCGCGCGCGATCAACCAGCAGGTCTGCGGCAACACAGGCTCGTTCGTTGTTTCGCCGATAGCGGATACAGCCGGCCAAATCGCGAAGGTCCGCGCGCACTATGCCGCGCTTCTCGCCGGCAAGCCCAGCGACCGTCCGATGCCCGGCGCTTCCACCTGGCATATCGCCGACCGCTCCGCGGAGCGCAACGAGTTCAACATGCTTCCAAACGAAGGAGGCGACCCGTTCCGCGGCGATTGGACAGACCTCGTGAACGACTTCTACATGGTCTCGATCCAAGAGCTCTTCCACATCGGCAACCGCTCCGTCCGCACTGCGAACTTCGTCCGCATCGGCGTGATCCACGTCGCGGGCATGGCGATACTCGACGCCGATGGCAACGAGGTCGCGGTTGGCGACATCGCGGACAGCGATCTTTCCGCGCTGCCGTCCTGGGCGTGCGAGAATCTCAAGGACACCCACAGGCTGATGCTCGAGACGCCTTTCCGCTGGACCATCGATGTCCCCGCGGAAGGCGACTATCGCTTCTGCCTCGAGGGATACAACATCCGCGACACGGGCGCGATCAACGTCTATGCCAACGGCGAATACCAGCTCACTTCGCTGAACGTCCGCTTTGACGGCGATGGCGAACACCGTTCCCGCTCAGAGTTCGGAACCGTCCATCTCAAGGCCGGCAAGAACGAAATCGTCGTCGATAGCGGTCCGGTCTATGCGGCATGGAGCGACGGTACCGAAGCGCTCTGGCTCACGCCTTCGCTCGGCAAGGGTTTCACCGTTCGCAATGGCGACATGGTTTACGCGGTTGACTACGACCGCATGTGGCCCGACACCTGGAGTGGCAAGAAGAAGATCCACTTCTTCAGCTGGGATGGCACGGAACGCGAATGGTTGCTGCCCGAAGACTGGGCTGGCGCAAAGTCCGCTACGCTCTTCCCGCTCGGCCCCGACGGACGCGGCAAGGGCGTCAAGGTCGCCATTCGCGACCGCAAGGTCTCGCCCAAACTGCTCCCGCAGGTCCCGTACATATTGGTCCCTTGATTGGATTGAAGATTTTACCAAGCTATGACATCGAATAACAAAAATGTAAAGGCGAATGCGGTATTGGAGGAACTGCCGTTTTTCGCCATTGACCTGGCGGTAATGGCATGTGCGTTCATCCTGGCGCACATGCTGCGCTTCAACTTCCATGAGCCAGGGTACGGCTGGAGTCCGGTTGCGACATACTGGATTCCTGTCGTCGCGCTGCAGGTTATCGCATTCCGTGTGTTCGGATGCCATCATATCGTATGGCGTTTCTTTGGCGCGTACGATGTGCCGCGCCTTGTATTCGCCGCAAGTTCCTCGACAGCGCTACTGGTACTCGCATGGTTTGCAACGCGCAGTGACCAGAACATGCTGGCGTATCGTCCGCCTGTGAGCGTGTCGTTGATCAACGGCGCGTTGTTTATCGGCGGCGCAATGTCCGTTCGCATGCTGTGGAGACTCATGAGCGAAAGCCGCGCCCGCGCCGCGTCGGGCGGCCCCGCGGCCTCGCAGCCCGTACGCGAACGCCGTGTGCTGCTGATTGGCGCGGGATCAATAGGCAACAATGTCGCGCATGAGATACAGCAGAATCGCTCCCGCGGACGCATGGTGGCGGGCTTCCTCGACGACGACCCCACACTCGCAAAATCGATCATCCAGGGCGCTCGCGTGCTGGGACCAGTTTCCTCCCTGCGCAAGACAGTGCGCAAGCTTGGCATCGACGAAGTGCTGATCACGATAGCGTCTGTCAAGCGCGACACGATTCGTTCTATTGTCCACGAATGCGGCGAACTGGGCGTCGATGTGCGAATCGCGCCCGGCTATTACGAGGTGCTCGACGGAACGCTTTCCGTGAGCATGCTTCGCGAAGTAGATGTCGCCGACTTGCTCGGACGCGACGAAGTGGACATCGCGAGCGATGCCGAACTGGCGCGCTTTGTGACAGGCCGCAGTGTCGTGGTCACTGGCGCCGGCGGTTCGATTGGTTCCGAATTCGTGCGTCAGATTGTGCGCCTTGGCCCGTCGCGCATTGTCCTCATCGAACGTAGCGAGCCAGCGCTTTACCAGATCGACCGAGAGTTGCGCAAGTCGAACGCTAGACCCGAGATCATCCCCGTTGCCGCCGATATCGCGGACCGTGCGCGCATCGCCGCCGTCTTCGCGAAGTATCGCCCGGAACTGCTGGTGAACGCGGCCGCCCACAAACACGTGCCGATGATGGAATGCAATGTCGCCGAGGCTGTGCGCAACAACGTACTCGCGACGCGCGCGCTCGGCGAAGAGGCAATCAAGGCCGGAGTGAAAGTGTTCGTGCAACTTTCAACCGACAAGGCGGTGAATCCTTCGTCAGTGATGGGCGCAAGCAAGCGACTAGCGGAATTTGCGATTCAAGATTTGAACTCTGCGGGCGTGACGCGCTTTGCCGCCGTGCGCTTTGGCAATGTGCTTGGCGCGTCTGGTTCCGTCATACCGCTCTTCCGAGAGCAAATCCGCGCAGGCGGCCCCGTGACAGTCACGCATCCCGACATGCGGCGCTACTTCATGACGATTCCTGAGGCGTGCCGTCTTGTATTGCGGGCAGCATCGATTGCGGATGGCGGGGAAATCTTCATCCTCGACATGGGCGAACCGATGAAGATCGTGGAACTGGCGGAGGAAATGATCCGTCTTTCAGGGTTCAAGCCATACGAGGACATCAAGATCGTATTCACAGGCCTGCGTCCAGGCGAAAAGCTTTTCGAGGAACTCAGCACGAACGCCGAACACGCCACGCGCACGCGCCTCCCGCGCATCTTCATTGGGCGGATAGACGCGCCGTCCGCCGCCGATGTCTCGCGTATGCTCACGCGCTTCGGCGAACTCTGCGGCCGCGCCGCTGACGACGACGAAACCCGCCAGACTATTGCCGAGTTTGTTCCAGAGAATACTTTTCAATCCACAGTTGTCCCATAGCCATTGCCCGCCCCTGGCGAGATAACAATTGTTGCCGCCTCCCCAAACCCCTGCCCACAGAAAGTCCGTCGCACTCTTGAATAGTCTTTAAGAGAAATGAATTGTGTTTGGTATGGCGACGAAGGCGTTGTATAATTGCAATTATGAACACTGAAGAAATCAAGACACAGTTGAAGGAACTCATAGTGGATCGACTTTTCCTCAAGGTCGATCCGGCGGAACTCCGTTCAGACGCCTCGCTCATCGATGAATACGGC
>JAZQOE010000041.1:0-4003 GCA_045627705.1 Kiritimatiellia bacterium
GCCACACGCATCACGCTCAACGTGACCGCCGGCGGACGCAAGCTGATCGAGGTCGAGGACGACGGGTGCGGCATGGACCGCGACGACGCGCTTCTCTGCATCGAGCGACAGGCGACGAGCAAGATTCACGATGTCGATGACATCGAACGCATCGCGACTTATGGTTTCCGTGGCGAGGCGATCCCATCGATTGCCGCAGTCTCGCGCTTTACGATCCGCACATGCCGACGCGGCGATTCCGTTGGAACAGAAGTGCAGGTTGTTGGCGGAACTCTTCAGGACGTACGCGATATCGGCGCGCCAGCCGGGACATCCATCGCCGTGCGCGACCTTTTCTTCAACGTCCCCGCGCGCCGCAAATTTTTGCGTACCTACCAGACGGAACAGGCGAATCTCCGCACATCGTTCCTGCTCGCCGCGCTCGCCCGTCCAGATGTAGGCATGGTCTTGCGTGCCGACGGACGCGAAATCCACAATCTTCCCGCCGGTTCAACGCGCGAGGAGCGCGTGCGCGACCTTTTTGGCGATGAACTTCTCGCGGCGCTTCGTCCTGTTGCCGATATTCGATACGGCGTGCGGGTCGAAGGCTATGTGAGCCTGCCGACGACCACGCGGGCCGGGACAGGCGAGCAGTATTTCTTCGTGAATGGACGCGCGGTTTCCGCCGCGATTCTCTCGCATGCGCTTCGCGAAGCGTATCCGCCGCTCGATGGAGACAGGCGCCCCGTCGTGCTGCTGTTCATCGAGATTGATCCGACCGCGGTCGATGTGAACGTGCATCCGACAAAGCGGGAAGTGCGCTTCAGGCGTCCTGCGGAAGTGCGCGACGCGGTCATCGCCGCCGTATGCGCTGCGCTTGGCACAATGCCGCGTCACAATGCCGCCGCGTTTGAAGTGCCGCCACTTGCGCAGCAATCCCAGGATGGCGCCGTATCGACGCCGTTCGACTCCACTGTCGATTCCACGCAGTCGCCCGCCCCGCCTCCGCTAATCGTTCCACCAGCCGCGCCAGCGACACCGCTTCCGGTGAATCTGCCGTTCCCGTCGCACAGCGACACGGCAAGTCCAATCGCCACACAGGCCGAGACGAATATCGGCGAAGCATGCGTACAGCAAGGCACGCATGCCGGGCAGGCTGTCGCTTCTGCACTCGGCTCCGCGTCGCAGACGCCGGTCGAAACGATTGCGGTGCCTGCCGACGCGCGCGTCACCGCGACATCGGCGAACTCGCCGTGGAAGTGGTTCCGCATTCTTGGACAAATCGAAGGGCCGTATGTGCTGCTTGAAACCGATGGCGGGTTCGTGACGCTCGACCCACGCGCCGCGCACGAGCGTGTCCTCTTCGAACGGTTCATGCGGGCTGGCAAGTCCGAGAAGGCGATGTCGCAGCGCCTGCTGCTTCCGATCACCGTGAAGCTTTCGCCCGAGGATGCGCGCCGCATTCGCGACTCTCTCGCGGAACTGCATTCCATGGGGTTCGAGCTCGACGAGTTCGGACGCGACAGCTTCATCGTCGAAGGGCTGCCGCCCGATGTGCCGCAGGATTCGTGTCGGGAAATGCTCGCGGACATCGCGCATGACCTCGAGCAGTCTGGAGTGAAGCGCGGGCGTGAACACCGGCGCGGGGAAGCCGTCGCGAAGGCGGCGAGCCGCGCCGCATTGCGCGGGCGCGTCCAGCTTGCATTGGCGGAACTCGAACAGTTGATTGCCGACCTGTCGCGTACTAAAATGCCATACACGTGTCCACGCGGACGCCCGACAATGCTTTTCACATCGCTTCGCGAACTAAACCGCAAGTTTGGACGGGACTGAAGTTGCCGTCCATCAGTTCAAAGGGGAACCCCCAAAATGCGCAACGCCGATTTCAACCAGATACTCAAGGTACTTCGCCACGAAGTCCCGGATCGCCCGACACTTTTCGAGTTTTTCTTGAACACGCGCCTGTACCGCCGCCTGGTGGGACCGGAATGGGATGCCATCTCCACGTGCGACCGCGCCGCCGCGCATCGTCTCACGCTCCGCGCCTTCCGCGCCGCAGGATACGATTATGCAACCGTCCATGCACCGATGGTATTCCCTTCGAAGGAACGCGCGCAGGCCCAGACGATATCTCTTAACGATGGATGCATAATCACCGACCGTGCATCGTTCGAAAGCTATCCATGGCCCAATCCAGACGCGGATGACTACTCCTCGTTCGACGCCGTCGCGGATGACCTCGACGGCATGAAGCTGATGGTCGCAGGGCCATGCGGCGTGCTCGAAAACGTGATAGCGCTCGTTGGGTACGACAATCTTTGCTTCATGATCGCGGACGACCCGCAGCTTGTATCCGACATCTTTGAAGCTGTCGGTTCGCGTCTTGTGAGCTATTACAGGAATTCCGTGAAAAGCCGCTCGATCGGCATTGTGATGTCGAACGACGACTGGGGTTTCAAGACGCAGACGATGCTTGCGCCCGACGACATGCGAAAGTATGTCTTCCCATGGCATCGCGAAATCGTGCGTGTAGCCCATGAAGCCGGCCTTCCAGCGGTGCTGCACTCCTGCGGATACGCCGGCGAGATCATGGAAGACATCATCGCCGACATGAAATACGACGGCAAGCATTCGTATGAGGATGTCATCATGCCCGTCGAAGACGCATATGCGAAATGGGGCGGCCGCATCGCCATTCTCGGCGGACTCGACGTTGACTTCATCCTGCGTTCATCCGAGGAAGAAGTCACGGCGCGCGCGCGCAAGCTCGTCGAAATGGGCGCGCGTGGTTCATACGCGCTAGGGACCGGCAACAGCGTGCCGGAATACATCCCCGACGAAAAGTACTTCGCGATGACGCGCGCGGTTCTTGGTTGAGCTGCCGCGCCGTTTTTTTTAAGATAACAGATAACAAGTGTCGCTGGTGGCACTTTACAGGTCTAACTGAAAACTGCTATACTACCAACCAATCACAAGAAAGGACTTGCCTGACTATGCTACGCAACGCAACGAGTGTTGCGATGAAAAATTGCTGGCGGGTTTAAGCAAACTTAAACTAACCTAACATGGTGAAAAAGGAAAACGAGATGAAAAGAAAACTGGCGAAGGTAGTGCTTTGTGCCTGGTGCCTGGCGCTTGGTGTGATAACTGCGCATGCGCAGGAGGCGAAGTCCGTTCTTCGCGCGGAGAACGTGCGCGTCGAGCAACGCTTCCCGTGGACGAACCTCGTGGACGTCTGCTTTACGGTCACCAACACGCCCGTGAAGAACGAGAACGTCTTCGCGCGGGTGCGCGGGTTCTACGACGAGTCGAAGCCGCTCACTATGGACCACCTCTACTATGCGGAAGCGGACGGCTCGCTGGGGCTGGCGCCGTTCGTCGGCGGTGATGTGAAGTTCGCGGTCGATGAGAACGGCGACTTCCAGCAGGAAGGGCTGAAGAAGAACGAGGTGCGCCTCGTGTGGGACGCGAAGAAGGACGTGCCGCCGGAGGCCGAGTGGACCAAGACCTTCCACGTCACGGTCGAGCTGGAGCCGCTGACGAAGAACGTCGAGGTTTCCTGCCACAACGGCATCATGGTCGGTGAGGCGCACGGCATCGGCGCCGGGAGCGATGTGACCGCGAAGATCGTCTCGTTCCTCGGCGTCCCGTTCGCGCATCCGCCGACGAACGATTTCAACGAGGTGGGCGACGCCACGCACATCCGCCGCTGGAAGGCCCCGGAATGGGCCCCGACGAACAAGACGCTGAAGATCCAGGCCAAGCGCTTCGCGCCCTCGCCGCTCCAGAAGGCCTCGGACGACGAGACGTCCAGCTCGGGCTGCCGCAGCGAGGACTGCCTCTACCTCAACATCTGGACGGGCTATACGGATGACAGGAATCCGATCAAGAAGGACGCGAAGAAGCCCGTTCTCGTCTTCACCCACGGCGGTGCGTTCATCCAGGGCGGCGCGAAGGAATACCTCAACGACTGCCGGTACCTCGCGGAGAAGTACGGCGACGTCATCTTCGTCACCATCGAGTA
>JAZQOE010000042.1:0-17851 GCA_045627705.1 Kiritimatiellia bacterium
CGCCCGCGAAGGGTTGATCTCCCTCATCTCGTATGCCTACGGAATCGAGCGGAGGAGCTGGGACGAAACCCTCGAAATCTACCGTTCGATCCTCGACGGCAGGCTCAAGCTCGATGCCGCGAAGAACGGGGACACACCCCGGAAAAACGGGGTCTGTCCCCAAGAATCGAGATTCGACGCAAAGGCGGTCGGGCAGAAGATCAAAGACGGCAAGATGCTGACACTGTTCGAGTTGCTGAGATGCGAGGTGAGGAATTTCAGCAACGGCTGGGCGCTGGGAAGCGATGGATTCGCGAAGTCGGCGATGCTGTCGGCGAATGGGGGACAGACCCCGAAAAGGGGCGTCTATGGAATCCGCTGCGAGGAACTGGCGGGAATTGGAACCGCAAGGAGAGTTCGGTATTTCGATGCGGTCGCACTGCCGAAATTGCAATCGGATGAATAAAAATCGGGGTGTGTCCCCGTTTGCCGCCATGCTCTAGGCAATCGACCTGGATGGCCAGCCGCGTATCTGGAAGGGCCGCGCCGGCGCCAAGGAGGACAGCGTCAATCCCGACACGCTTATCTTCATCCGATAACCGTCCGTTTGAATTGACGACATAAAAAACAGCGCATCGCGGCGGTTTGATGCAAATCGCCCTACCGATTTGCCTTTCACTGCTTTGCCCCGCGTGCGTTGCGACGGCACCCTCGTCGTCGCACTCTTCGGGTTAGGCCGCGCGATAGGACGCATGGAACGCATAAGACGCATGGGACAAAATGCGAGGTGGAATTAGGGGAAAACGATGCTGTGCTTGCGACGGGTGCGGGGTGCATTCCTTTTTTTCCCGGTTTGTCTGGCTGGTCTCAACCATAGTGCCCCAAAAGGAATTTACAGAAAGAATCGTACACTACCCTAAATCATTCCCTCCGCGGAATGAATCTTGCCCGCGCCATGCGGCTTTGATATGCTCGACGCACCATGCTTTCGGCAGAAAACCAAACTGATTCAAAAGGCGGAGTGCGCATTCTTCCATCCCTTCTCGCGGCGGATGTTGGACACCTTGTCGATGAGGTGAAACGCGCCGAAGCCGCTGGCGCGGACGCCTTCCATCTCGATGTGATGGACGGTCATTTCGTGCCCAACCTCAGCTTTGGCCCAGCCTTCGCGATGATGCTCCGTCGCACCACGAAACTGCCGGTCAACACGCATTTGATGCTTACGAACCCCGACCGCTATGTCGGCCGATTCCTCGCCGCCGGTTCAACCGAAATCCTCATCCACACCGAATCGCAGTGCGATGTGCATGGCACTCTCGCCGCGATCAGGGCGACAGGCGCGCGCTGCGGCATCACCCTCAATCCATCGACACCCGCGGAAGCGGCGTTTCCGTTCCTCGGCGAAATCGACACTGTGCTGGTCATGGGCGTCGAACCTGGATATGGCGGCCAGGAGTTTTCTCCGGCGACACTTCCAAAGATGGCGCGCCTCCGCAGGGAGGCGAAAGCCCGAGGGTTCGCCGATCTGACCATCCTCGTCGATGGCGGCATCAACACGGAGACTGGACTCCTCTGCACCGCCCATGGCGCGAATGCGCTTGTCGCAGGCAGCTTCCTTTTCGGCGCGCCTGACATGGCCGCGGCAATCCGCGATTTGCGCGCCGCCGCGGACAAGGGCGCCGCGATCTTCTGTTCCTAAACAACAAGCTCGGACCGGACCAATGCCCGAACAACCCATCAACGACACGCGCAATTTCTGCATCATCGCGCATATCGACCACGGCAAGACGACGCTTTCCGATCGTTTACTCGAAATCACAGGCACGCTTGAAAAGCGCCAGATCCACGAGCAGACCCTCGATGCAATGGACCTCGAGCGCGAGCGTGGAATCACGATCAAGTCGCATCCCGTGACGATGGCGTACACTGCGCTCGACGGCACGAAATATCGCTTCAACCTGATCGACACTCCCGGCCACGTCGATTTCTCCTACGAAGTCTCGCGCAGCATGGGCGCGTGCGAAGGCGCGGTGTTGCTCGTCGATGCTGCGCAGGGCGTCGAGGCGCAGACCGTCGCCAACGCCTACCTCGCGATCGACGCGGGGCTCGAGATCATCCCCGTGCTGAACAAGGTCGATCTGCCCGGCGCCGATGTCGAAGGCGTGCTGAAGCAGGTTGAATCGCTGCTCGGTCTTTCTGTCGATAACCCGATCCTCATCAGCGCGAAGACGGGCAAGAATGTCCAGGACGTGCTTGAAGCCGTGGTGAGGACAATCCCGCCGCCGAAGACGCAGGGCGAAAAGGCGCCCTTCCGCGCGCTCGTATTCGATTCCGTCTTCGATGTCTTCCGCGGCGTGATTTCGTACATACGCGTCGTCGATGGCACGATTCGTCCAGGCGATTCTGTGCGGCTCCTCGGCAACGGCGTGCAGACGCAGGTGCGCGAAGTCGGCATATTCAGCCCGGACCAGCGCCCGGTCGATTCGATCGGCCCCGGGCAAGTCGGCTACATGGTCGGCACAATCAAGGACCCGAAGGACATCCTGATCGGCGACACGCTCGCGTCGGCGCGCGACGACGATGTCGAGCCGCTGCCAGGCTTCAAGGACGTCCGCCCGATGGTCTTCTGCGGCATCTATCCCGTGAGTACCGACGAATACGAGAAGGTGCGCCAGGGCCTTGAAAAACTTCACTTGAACGACGCCGCCTTCACCTTCCACCCGGAATCCTCCGTGGCGCTTGGGTTCGGTTATCGCTGCGGCTTCCTCGGAATGCTCCACATGGAAGTCGTGCAGGAGCGCCTGCGCCGCGAGTTCGGCCTTGACATCATCAACACGCATCCTGCGGTCGTCTATCGCATCCACCGCACGGGAGGCGAGGTACTTGAGATCGACAACCCGATCGAGATGCCCGATCCATCGTCGATAGATTTCATCGAGGAGCCTACGATCAAGGCCACGATAATCTGTCCGGACTCGTGCATCGGCGACATGATGCGTCTCACGATGGACCACCGTGGCACGGTCGTCGCGACCGAAAGCGTCGATGCCCACCGCGTGATGCTCACGTGCCATCTTCCGCTCAACGAGATACTCGTCGATTTCAACGACTCGCTCAAGAGCATGTCGCGCGGCTATGCCTCGATGGACTACGAACCCGATGGCTACCAGGTCTCCGACATCGTGCGCATGGACATCCTCCTCAACGGCGAACCCGTCGATGCGTTTTCGATCATGGTCCATGCCGACAAGGCGCGCGCCCGTGGCCTGCAGATTTGCAAGGCGCTTTCCGAGACGATCCCGCCGCACCAGTTCAAGATTCCGGTCCAGGCCGCGATCGGGCGCACGATCATAGCCCGCGAGGACATCCGTCCTTTCCGCAAGGACGTCCTCGCCAAGCTCTATGGCGGCGATGTCACACGCAAGCAGAAGGTCCTCAAGAAGCAGAAGGAAGGCAAGAAGCGCATGAAGGAATTCGGCAGCGTGAATGTTCCCCAATCCGCTTTCATCGCCGTTCTCAAGGGCACTAGCGAGGAGAAATAGGAGCCATGCGTTTGCACCGCATTCCTCCGATTTTCTCTTTTTCAGTTGATAGCGCCGCGCTTTTGGGATAATCTAAAAGACAATGTTTTCGAGACCCTGATTTTAAAACCGTGAAAAAGGATTCATGCCATGGGTAAGGTTCTTCGCATCCTGGTCGTCCTGATGTTCCTCTTGGGCATCGGTGCGCTTGTGTTGTCGCTGATGAATTTCCAGAAGCGCGAGCTTCTGATCGGCCGCACTCATCTGCTGGAAGAGGGCTATATCCAGCTCGCCAAGACAATCGAGTCGAAGGATATGCCGGAGGTTCCGCAACCCTCGTTGCCCGCGCTCGACGTGTCGCCCGTCACCGCCCGCGAGATGGACAATCCCGAAGTCTCCGAGTTCTGGGATGACTACAAGCACAATCTCGAGACACCGGCCACGCAGATCCCGATGCTTGACCTTGGAACCTCCGACAACCGCCTCCAGCTCCGCCAGCTCTACAAGATCGGCGCGGACGGAAAGCCCGAAATCGATCCGCTTACCGGTCGTCCCGCGCAGAAGGGCGCTGGCACGATGGCCGACCTGATGGATTCCACCCTCAAGCGCGCCATGGCCCAGAGCTCGCTCCTCGGCACGACCCGCGCCGAGCTCAAGAAGGTCCGCGAGGAACTTGCCAAGACGATCGAAATCGCCAACGCCGTCAAGAAAGACGGCCGCAAGGACAAGCGCACCATCGAGACGCTCAACGAGACAATCTCCAAGCTCCAGGAGGAGAAGCGCCAGCTTACATCCAAGGTCTCCAGCCTCGAGAGCCAGATCGACGACCTTAACGCCGAAATCGCCGAGGCCAAGCTTGAGAACGACAAGCTTGTCGAGAACATTTCCGATCTCGAGCGCCAGGTCAAGAAGCTCAACGACGATATCGTGAAGCTTACCGCCCGCACCGCCGCGGTTCCTACGGCCGCGGTTCAGGGTGGCGCCGTTGCCGCGAACATGGAAGGCAAGCTTACTCCCGGCACCTGCGGCGCGATTGTCGGCGGCAGCGACGAATGGAAGTTCGTGGTCGTCCGTCTCGAGGACTCCTTCCTCAACGAACTCGTCGGCCCCGAACGCGACCAGCCCATGCCGCAGGTCGAACTCATGGTTCGCCGTCCCGGTCTCGAAGGCCCCTCCGGCGATTTCGTGACCCGCATCCGCCTCCGCCAGATCATCCGCGAGAAGAACCTTGTCATCGCCGACATCCTCTCCAGTTGGCAGCAGGCTCCGATCGCTTCTGGCGACGTCGTTTACTATTGATTGGGCTTCGACTCGAAATGACCAAATCCGCCATCCGCGCAATCTCGTTGCTCCTTGCCATTTTTGCGATCGCGACCCTTGCTGGATGCGCTGCGATGGAGGCTGGTTCCGACCAGCCGTGGTCCACGCAGGAATCATGGGAAGGTTCCATAGCGCTTCCCGGTTTCCGCGGAGAATAAACAAGGGCTGGAAAAACGGCGCGCTGTTTTTCCATCCTTTTCGCAACAAGATTTTGGGTTGTTTCCAGCCCGCCTTGCCTTGACCTTCCCCACCAGTTCATCATAAACAATCTCATTGTGTCTTTTGAAATGCGCCTTACCCGCCTCTTTGCCCCATTCATTTGCGCCATTGTCGCGATGGCGTCGCTGTCGTTTGCAGCAACCGGACATGTCACAGTCCAAAAGGAGGGTACGGGCAAGGGCAGGTTCAGCATCAGCCTTTCGGGGGTGAATTGCCCTGGTGGAGCCGGACAGCTTTTCCTCAAGACGCTCAAGGGCGATCTCGAACGCTCCGGATGGTTCTACGAGGTCGCCGCGCCGAATGCCGCCAGTATAAATGTCGCCGGTAGCGTCGGTGGCAGCGCAAATCTTTCCGTCTCCTGGGATCGCGGGCGCTTCGCATGGAACGAGACATTGGCGGGCAATGCCGATGCCGTGCGGCGCGCCGCGCATCGCACGTGCGACGAGATAGTCAGGCGCGTCCTTGGCAAGACCGGTATCGCAAGCACGCGCCTCGTGTTCGTCGGCAAGCAGGGCAGGGGCGGCGACCTCTTCCTGTGCGATGCCGATGGGCAGTCGGCGAAGCAGTTGACGCACGATGGCGCGATCTGCATCTCCCCGAAATGGACTTCCGACGGCGCTTCGATCTTCTATACCAGCTACCTTTCAGGTTCGCCGTATATCTACAGGATTCCCTCGGTCGGCGGCCGCAGACAGCGCATCGCGAATTTCAACGGGCTCAACGCCGGCGGTACCGCTTCGCCGGACGGCCGCCTGCTGGCGCTTATCCTCTCCATCTCCGGCAACCCGGAGCTTTATGTCCTCAACCTCACGAGCGGCAAGCTGACCAGGCTCACCAATACGCCCAGGGCGGTCGAGTCGTCGCCGACATGGGCGCCCGATGGAAACGCGATCGCCTATGTGTGCGACGAGACTCGCCGTCCGGAAATCTACGTGATCAATGTGAATGACAAGACACCGCGCCGCGTGACCTTCAAGGGTTCCGAGAATGTCGCGCCGGACTGGGGCCCCGATGGCCGCATCGCCTATTGCACAAAGCAGGGCGGTTACCAGGTCGCGGTTTACAATCCCAAGGACGGCACGCATCGCGTCATCACCTCGGGCGACCAGCACGAGGATCCTTCGTGGGCGCCGGATGGACGCCACATCGCCTGCTCCGAAGGCCCGAATGGCCGCCGGAGGCTTGTCGTGCTCGATGATCCCGAGCCGTCGCTTGACATCGAGCCTGGTCCTCAAGTAACCTTGTTTGCCAATCCTGGTGACTGGACCGCCCCAGATTGGTCTGAACGCTAGCGCGGACTTCCCGCGCTATTTCGCGCGGTCCGAAAACATCGCAGGGGAACAAATCCCAATGAAGACATCCACAGCAATCATCGCCCTTTCGCTCTGCGCGCTTGTCGCCGCCACGGGTTGCCGCAAGGGACAGAAGAACGCCGCCAGCGGCGATTACGGCGACACCATGCTCACGGACATCACCGCCGCCGATGGCATTCCGTTGAACCTCGACGCGCCCTTTGACGAGCAGGGCCGCGAGCGCGCGTATGACGCCAACGCCGAGACGCTCTACTTCGGCTACGATTCCTACACGCTTCCTTCGTCCGAGCTCTACAAGGTCGAGGCCGTCGCCGACTACATGAATCGCAACGGCAACTCCGGCCTCATCGTCGAAGGCCATTGCGACGAGCGCGGTAGCAACGAATACAACCTCTCGCTCGGCGAGCAGCGCGCCCTCGCGGTCCGCGCCTACCTCTGCGACCTCGGCATCTCCTCCGACCGCATCCAGACCCGCTCCCTCGGCGAGGAACGTCCCGCCGTCATGGGTTCCGGCGAGAGCGTCTGGCGCCAGAACCGCCGCGGCGAATTCCTGGTCTTCAAGTGAGCGACGGACCCGAGCAGGGCGGAAGCCCACTCGCGGCGTGTCCCGGCACCTTCGAGATTCTCGGCGTCGATTCCGCCACGAAGGCACGCGTCGGGCGCCTCTGGACGGCCCACGGGCCGATAGAGACGCCCGTCTTCATGCCCGTTGGCACGCAGGCCACGGTCAAGACCCTTGGCCCGCGCGACCTCCGCGAGCTTGACGCGCAGATTATCCTCTCGAACACCTACCACCTCGTGGTGCGTCCGGGCATGGAGGTCATCGGCGCATGCGGCGGCCTGCACAAGTTCATGTCGTGGGACCGCCCGATCCTTACCGACAGCGGCGGCTTCCAGGTATTCAGTCTCGACAGCCTGCGCAAGATCCGCGACGATGGCGTGGAATTCCATTCGCATGTCGATGGCGCCAGGCTTTTCCTTGGCCCGCGAGAGGCGATGGAGGCGCAACGCATCATTGGATCGGATATCGCGATGTGTTTCGATGTGTGTCCGCCATGGCCCTGCGATTCACAATGCGCTTGCAATGCCGTCGATAAGACAATAAAATGGGCTTCTTCATGCCTTAAGCAGGACAGGGCCCCCGGCCAGCTGGTCTTCGGCATCGCGCAGGGCGGAGAGTTCACCGCGTTGCGCGAGCGTTGTTCCCGCGAACTGGCGGCCATGGGTTTCGACGGATACGCCGTTGGCGGCGTAAGCGTCGGCGAACCGGAAGACGTGCTTCTGCGAGAGGTCGAGGACGGTGTGCGCTATCTGCCCGAAGCCAAGCCCCGCTATGTGATGGGTCTCGGCGACCTCTGGCAGATCGTGGAATCCGTGGCTCGCGGCGTCGATATGTTCGACTGCGTGATGCCCACGCGCCACGCGCGCAACGGCTCGGCCTTCACGCGGAACGGCGCGTACCCGGTGAAGGCCGGCGCATACCGCCTCGACACGCGTCCCGTTGAGGAGGGGTGCACTTGCCCGGTGTGCCAGTCCTTCAGCAGGGCCTACATCCGCCATCTGCTTAACGTGAACGAGATCCTGGGCGTGCGGTTGCTGACGATCCACAATGTCCACCGCTACATCGAGTTCATGCGCGGGCTGCGCGCGGCGATTGCCGCAGGCGAGTTCGGCGCGTGGAGGGAAGAAGCGACGGCGCGGCTGAAATGCGGCGCCCGCGGGGGGCAGGGCCCCGCATGAAAGAGCGACTATGTTTAGCCTGATGTTGTGCCTCGCGCAGGAGGCCGCGCCCGCCGCCCCGAAGGGTGGCAGCATGATGATGATCGCCTATTTCGCGGTAATCATCGCAATCTTCTATTTCATGATGATCCGTCCGCAGCAGCGCCGCGAAAAAGAGCGCCGCGCGATGATCGAGCAGCTCGTCGCGGGCCAGCGCGTTCTCTTCGCGGGCGGCCTGATCGGCACGATCACCGAGGCGAAGGCCTCGACCTTCATGATCCAGATTGCGCCGAATACCCATGTCGAAGTCGCCCGCGCGGCCGTCGTGCGCGTGATCAGGGATGGCGAGACGCCCGTCCTCGACGACCAGAAGGCCTGATGATTTCCGCGTTGCGCTGGCCACGGTCGGCACGCGCGGCGCAAAGGAGCAAGTGAAATGAACAAGAACTACACGCTGATCAAGTGGCTGATTTTCGCGGCCCTCGTATTCTTCTCGATCGTGGCGGTCACCCCGCCGAAGGACAAGTTCAGGCTCGGCCTCGACCTTGCCGGCGGCACAAGTTTCACCGTCCAGGTCGATGAGGACGCCATCCGCAACCGCGTCAAGGCCGACAATCCCGACATGGCCGATGCGGCCGTCGAGACCACCGTCGCAGAGCAGATGAGGGAAGCGGACGCCCGCGCGGTCGAAGTCCTCCGCAGCCGCGTTGACTCCCTCGGCGTGAACGAGCCTCTTATCGCCCCGACCGGTGACCACCGAGTGCTCGTCCAGCTCCCAGGCGCAAACGAGGAGCAACGCGACAAGGCCGAGGAAAGTCTCCGCAACGCCACTGTCTTCCTCGAGTTCCGCATGGCCCACAAGGATAGCCTCCGTCTCGTCGATGAGCGCATCTTCGCCGCCGGCAACGCCCCCGAAGGCTACGAGATCTACGATGCCGGCGACCGCAAGTACCTCCGCCGCACGAAGGACTACGAGAACCTCGCCGCGAATGACCCCGGCTACGCCGCCCGCGTCGCGATGTTCCAGACCCCGGCCCCCCGCTATTCGCTCCTCCTTGAGCCTGAACTTCTAAAGTCCGGCGAAAAGGTTTACACCCCCTGGTTCATCAAGAACGCTCCCGAGAAGGTCACGGGCGCGATGATCCGCCATGCCTCGGTTGACCGCGATCCGATGTCCGGCAAGATTTCGATCTCGCTCGAGTTCCGCCCCGAAGGCCGCAAGGCTTTCGCCGATCTCACATCGCGCTACGCCCTCTATTCCTCCGACGCCCGCGATCCCAACCCGCGCAACGCCGATGGCACTTCCTGGCACCTCGCCATCGTGATGAACAACATCGTCTATTCGGCCCCCGTGATCAACACCCCGATCCCGAACGGCCGTGCGCAGATCACCGGCGCCTTCACCGCCGCAGAGGCCGCCCAGCTTCGCAACGTGCTCAACGCCGGCGCGCTTAGCACCCCGCTCAAGGTCCTCGAGAAGCGCATGGTTGATCCGACCCTCGGTGCCGACACCATCAATAGCGGCATCCGCGCCTCGATCATCGCCGGCGTCGTGGTCGCGATTTTCATGCTTGTTTACTACATGTTCCTCGGCTGCGTGGCCGATATCGCGCTCGCGCTCGACCTCGTTCTCCTCCCCGTCGGCATGATCGTCGCCGGCGGCATCCTCGGAGTCTTCGGCCGTGATGCCGCAAGCGCCGCTGGCGGCAAGCTCGCGCTCCCCGTCCTCACGATGCCCGGTATCGCCGGTATCGTCCTCACGATCGGCATGGCCGTCGATGCCAACGTCCTGATCTTCGAGCGCATCCGCGAAGAGTTCCAGGCCGGCAAGTCCGCCGCTTCCGCCGTCGCCGGCGGCTTCAAGGGCGCAGCCACGGCGATCGCCGACTCGAATATCACGACGATTCTCACCGGCATCATCCTCTTCTGCTTCGGTTCCGGCCCGATCCGCGGCTTCGCGGTCACACTCATCGCCGGCATCATCGTGAGCATGTACACCGCGCTCGTGGTGACGCGCATGATCTTCGACGCCACTGTCTCGAAGTCCCGCGTGAAGCCCTACAAGATGCTCCAGGCTATCAAGGCGCCGAAGTTCGACTTCATCGCGAAGCAGCGTCCCGCCTTCCTCTTCTCCGGCGCAGTGATCGTGCTCTCGCTCGTCGCGGCGCTCGTCACCGGCCTCCGCAACCCCGCCCGCATCTTCACGACTGACTTTGTCGGCGGCACTACGGTCTCGCTGAACTATACGGCCAAGCCCGCCAGCACCACCGTTGTCGAAGACGCGCTCAAGGGTGCCGGCCTCGCCGATGTCCGCGTCCAGTATCAGAAGGACGCCGGCGGTGTCGCCGACTCGCTCTGCGTGACGACCAGCGATACGCTCGACCGCACTGCCAAGTTCGGCGATGCTCCGATTGGCTCGTTCGTCGAGGACACCCTCCAGAAGAACTTCCCCGATTCCGGCTTCTCGCTGAAAGGCGAGGAGATGATCGGCGCGTCCGTCGGCGCCGACCTCAAGAAGGGCGCCTGCCTCGCGATCATCTTCGCCTGGATCGGCATCATCCTCTACATCACCATCCGCTTCGAGTGGGGATTCGCTGTCGGCGCCGTCGCCGCGCTTGTCCACGACGTCCTCTTCACTGCGGGCGTTTATTTCCTCTGCGGCCGCCAGTTCTCGCTCACCACGGTCGCCGCGCTGCTCACCATCGTCGGCTACTCGGTCAACGACACGATCGTCATCTTCGACCGTGTCCGCTCGGATGTGAGGCTCGACCAGCACACGCCGTTCGTCGATATCTGCAACCGCGCGATCAACCAGACTCTCAGCCGCACGATCATCACTTCCGTTACGACGATCCTCGCGGTTCTCCTGCTCCTGGTCTTCGGCGGCGGTTCGGTCTTCGACTTCGCCCTCTGCCTGCTCATCGGCATGATCGCCGGCACCTATTCGTCGGTCTTCCTGTCCTCGCCGATCATGCTGGCCTGCTACAAGGGCCGCCGTCCCGGCTTCCTCGTGAAGAAGTAACCGCTTCTTTCCCGAGATAAAAAAAACGGCGTGCCGCGATTTGGTATTCCAAAAAGCGGCGCGCCGTTTGACTATGTGGCAATTGATATGACGACTTTCGAACGCTTCAGGAAAATTGGCGAATACTATGCCGCGGGCTTGTTCGAGGACGAGTCGCGCAGCCTTTTCTACCGCAAGGCTCTCGCGCTCCGCCGCTACTACGAGAACACCCCGCTTCCCGACTACGATGGCGGACCGCTCTATCCGTGCTCGCCGCTTCCATGCAATGTCGCGGTGCGCTCGTCCTACCTCGAAATCCAGGTCGATTCCGGAAGTCTCAACGCGCGCGATCCCGGCCTTGCCGAAGAACTTTTCGCCTCCGATTTCTTCAGGTACCACACTTCCGTGCCGTGGGAACACTCTGTCGCCGGAAACATGTACACGCACTCGATGCCGAATTACGAGCGCGTGCTCGCGGAGGGTCTCGATGGCTACGAGGCGCGCATACGAATGATGAATGACGCCGACATGCGCGATGGCCTGCTGCATCTTGTCGCCGGCATCCGCGCATGGCATTCGCGCATCCTTGGAAAACTCCGCGCTGAAAATGCACGGCCGCGTCTCGTCGCGGCGCTCGAGCGCGTGCCGTTCGCCCCGGCCCGCGATTTCTACGAGGCGCTCGTATGCTGGAATTTCACCTTCTTCCTCGATAGTTGCGACAATGAAGGCTGCCTCGCCGCAGGCCTTGCGCCGTACTACGACGAAACACGCGATGGGGATGTGACAGACCTTCTCCGCGCGTGGTTTAAGATCGTGGATTCGACCGACGCATACTCGATGTCCGTCGGCATGACGCCCAATCCGCTCGTCGTCCAATGCCTGCGCGCAGTGCGCGGATTGCGCCGTCCGATGGTCGAGTTGCTTGTTGACAAGGAAACTCCCGAAGATGTCTGGATGGAAGCGCTCGACTGCATCCTCTCCGGCGGCGGGCAACCTTCCTTATACAACAAGCGCCCGCTTGTAGATGGCCTGCTTGCGCGTTTCCCGCAAATCAAGCGCGATGACGTTCTCAAGTTCTGCGGCGGCGGCTGCACCGAAACGATGCTTGCCGGGTTGTCGAATGTCGGTTCGCTAGATGCCGGCATAAATCTTCCGTTCATCTTCGAGCACACCTTGCGCGACAATCTCGCGAAGTGCGAATCCTTCGCGGACTTCTATGCTGTTTATCTCAAGGACATCCGCGATGCCGTCGATACTGTGATGAGAGAAATCGCCAATTCGCAAGCCGAGCGCGCACGCTGGAATCCGCTTCCGATGCGCACGTTGCTTGTTGACGATTGCATCGCGAACGAGCGCGATTTCAACGACGGCGGAACACGCTATGCCTGGAGTCTCATCAGCTTCGCGGGATTCGTGAACGCGCTCGACTCGATGCTTGCGCTGAAGGAACACGTCTTCCGCGCAAAGGACTATTCGAAGGATGAATTCCTCGCGAAACTCGCCTCTTCCGATCCAGACTTCCTGCGGGAGATGAAGGCGTGTCCAGTCCGGCACGGCATCGATCATCCTGAGGCGGATGCGCTCGCGCGAGATTTTTCATCGACGATTTTCGCTTACACCAAACGCGCCAAGCCGCACTTTGGACTCGGCTTCATCCCCGCTTCGATTCTTTTCATGTCGTATGGGGCGGGCGGCCGCTACGTGGGTGCGACGCCCGATGGCCGCGCCGCCGGCGAAGCGCTTGCTGATTCCCTGGGCGCAATCTACGGCAAGGACACGAAAGGTCCGACCGCATTGCTCAGGAGCGCTGCGGCAATCGACCTTCCATCCGCGCTTGGCATTCCCGTGCTCAACCTTACGATCCAGCCTGGTTTCGGCAAGCAGGCGCTGCGTGGCTTGATCGAGGGATTCTTCTCCCTCGGCGGAATGCAGCTGCAGATAACCTGCCTCTCCAGGGAGATGTTGCTTGAAGCGGAGAAGGATCTTGCCAACCACAAGAATCTGATTGTCCGCGTCGGCGGATATGCCGAGTACTACTATCGGCTCGACGATGAAATCCGTTCCAAGATTATCGCCCGCACCTTCCACGCCTAGCACCCAGCTCTCAAAAACGGGGTCTGTCCCCATTTGCGGCGGTTTGTGGCAAACCGCCCTACCTCTTCGAATTACATTCCAAGGGTGGTAGGGCGCGCTGCCCCAGCGCGCCGCCCGCGCGAAACCAGTCTAAAACGGGGTCTGTCCCCATTCACGGCGGTTTGTGGCAAACCGCCCTACCTCTTCGAATTACATTCCAAGGGTGGTAGGGCGCGCTGCCCCAGCGCGCCGCCCGCGCGAAATCAGGGTACTATCCGGGTTATATGGGGCAAGGGAGATTTTTGCACGCCTATTGGATGACAGTGATCGCCTGCAGATTCACAACGGTTGCTTCACTTCGGCCTCTTCGCTATTCTTTTCCACATGGGTAAAATATCTTTTTCACTGTTCGCCTCGGCAGTATTCATGCTGCAATTCGCCGGATTCGCATTCGCACACACGATGCGCGAGATTTCACTTTGGCCCGAAGGAAAGATTCCCGACTTCCGCGAGGAGCAATGCATTCCGTCGATAGAGCTTTGGATCCCGTCGTTCAAGCGCTATGACGCCTGTCTCATCATCGCCCCCGGCGGCGGTTACGGCGGGTTTTCATACGATGGCGAAGGGATTCCCGCACGCGACTGGTTTCTCGATCGAGGCGTGACTGTCGCCTTGCTGCGCTATCGCGTGCCGCGTCCGACAGGCCTTCCAAAGCACCACACCGCATGGCAGGATGCACAGCGCTGCATACGCATCATGCGCTCGATGGCGGATGAATACGGGATCAACACGAACAGCGTCGGCTTCATGGGCTTCTCCGCCGGCGGACATCTCGCGCTCATGGCGGCGACATCGAGTATGACGCCCGCATACGAGCCTCGCGATGAAATCGACGCGCTTCCCTGCAACGTCAACTGGGCGGTTCCAATCTATCCTGCCTATGTGCTTTCGGACGGCATCGACAATGTAAACAGCGAACATGGCAATGGCGATGCCGTGCTCAATCCAGAATTTGCATTCGACGCCGCGACTCCGCCGATGTGCCTGCTGCATGGCGACGAGGATTTATTCTCCGCGATGGCGAGTGTAAAGGTCTATCATCGTCTGCGCACCATGGACATTCCCGCCGAACTACACATTTTCGCCAAGCGCGGACACTGCTTCTTCTTCCGCGCGGCAGATACCGAACCCGCCGCCCACTGGCGCGACCGCATCTGGGAATGGGCTCGCTTCATGGGCTTCCTTGTCCCCATCCCACTCGAAGACTAGCCAAGGGTATCAGCAACATCTGTTAACTGTTATCTCTTCCCTGATGCTCTCGGATCAAACAACTCCACTCTCGCTTTTCTGCGATTCCTGGCAAAAAGCGGCGCGCCGCGAATCGCAACGGCTCGCCGTTTCTTCGCTGCCTGGCGCCTCCGCGGCTGCTGCGGCGATTGCCGCGACTCGCGAGTACGGCGCAAACCCTGGCACGGCGTGCGTGGTGGCCGTCGTTCCTGGAACGGACGAACTGGAATCGCTTTACTCCGATCTACGCACGCTTACGCGCGATGATGGAATCGAGATATTGCTTTGTCCGCCGGCCGAGGAAACGACATCTGCCGCGGAATCCGATAGCGAGCTCGCCGGCACGCGCGAGGCGTCGCTCCGCCGTCTGCGGGAACTTTCCTCTGCGGATTCGCAGCAAGGCAAAACAGACCCGGTGATTTTTGCAACCACCATCCGCGCACTGCTCTCGACGATCCCCGACCCCGATGCCCTGCGCAATGCGACCGTATCGCTTCGTGTCGGTTCGGAAACGCCATTTGAAAAACTTGTCGAAGCCTTTTCGGAAAACGGTTACGACCGTCAACCGCAGGTCGTCGAGAAGGGACAGATGGCAGTGCGCGGCGGCATCCTCGATGTGTGGCCGCTTACGTCGCCGCTTCCCGCCCGCCTTGAGTTCTTCGGCGATGAAGTCGAATCGCTCCGTTCCTTCGATCCGGCGACGCAGGTTTCAATCGAGCAGATCGATAGCTTTACGGCGATGCCGGTGACAACCGCGAAACTTCCCTCCGCGCATCTGGCCGACTGGATTCCATTCGACGCCACCATAATATGGTTCGACCATGACCGCATGCGGCAGGAAGCCGAGGAAGCCGCGTATGCGACCGCCGCGGCATCGCCGGATGTCGCGCCCGTTGCGGATGAGGAAGACGGCGCGGATTTCGAGACACCGCATGAAACAAGGCGCCGCCGTCGTGCGCGAACCGACGACCCGCGCCATGCATGGGATCGACTGCTTGCGTCCCTGATGCCGCGCCGTCCGCGCCGCCAGTATTTCTGCGGCGAACCCGCGCCGCCGCGTATTCCGACGATGCGTTTGGACGTCGCGCCCGCGCCTGGACTCAGCGGACTCGATGATTCCCAGCATCCGGATGTAATGGATCGCGCGCGCCACCACCTCCTTGCGCAACTTGTAAACGACGCGTCGCGCGGCGAGGTCATCCATGTCTTCCTCGATACCGCTGGCGGTTGCGAATGGCTCGCGAAGGAACTTGGCGAAGATTCGCCGATCGCACTTTCGCGCGGCGTTCTTTCGGGTGGTTTCACACTGCCCGCGAAGCATCTCACGGTAATCGCGCAATCCGACCTGTACGCGATCCGCAAGCGTTCTGGATACAGGAGCGTCCCGCCAAGCGTCGCGTCGCGCGGTGGACGCATCGACACGCCCTCCGACCTAAATCCCGGCGATCTTGTCGTTCATGTCGATCATGGTGTCGGGCGTTTCCTCGGAACCACGGTGATCGAACTCGACGGCGAACGCTCCGAGGTTTTCTCGATCGAATATGCCGAGGGCGCAAAGCTCCATGTGCCAGTTTCGCAGGCGCATTTGCTCAGCCGCTACATCGGCGTTGGCGGTGCTAGGAATGTCCACCTCCACAAGCTCGGCGGCAAACGCTGGACCCGCGAAAAGCTCGCGGCGGAACGCGCTGTCGCCGACCTTGCATCGTCTCTGCTCGAGACGCAGGCGCGGCGCGCCGCTTGCCCCGGCATTTCCTTCAACGTTTCGCCCGAATGGATGGAGGCATTCGAGGCCGCCTTTCCGTACCGCGAGACGCCCGACCAGTTGCGCGTGATCAAGGAGGTCAAGGACGACATGGCGCGCGTCCGTCCGATGGACCGCCTTGTCTGCGGCGATGCCGGATACGGCAAGACGGAAATCGCAATCCGCGCCGCGTTCATCGCCGCGATGAACGGACGGCAGGTCGCGGTGCTTGTCCCGACGACCGTCCTTGCGGAACAGCACTACGAAAGCTTCATCGAGCGCATGGGGCGCTATCCAATCCGCATCGCCGTGCTCAGCCGCTTTCGCACGATGGCGGACAGACACCGCACGCTCGACGATCTCGCCGCGGGTCGCATCGACATCGTGATTGGCACACATTCGCTCCTCCAGCCTGGCGTGCGTTTCAAGGATCTTGGGCTTGTAGTGCTCGACGAGGAACAGCGCTTTGGCGTCGCCCACAAGGAACGCCTCAAGCAAGTCCGCGCGATGGTCGATGTCCTCACGCTTACCGCGACGCCCATTCCGCGTACGCTCTATCTCGGCATGACCGGCGCGCGCGACCTGAGCCTTCTCCAGACGCCGCCGCAGGAGCGCCTCGCGATCGAGACGAAACTGGTGCGCGACACCGATGCCGAAATCCGTGCGGCGATAATGCGCGAGTTGCGTCGCGACGGACAGGTTTACTACCTCTACAACCGCGTGCTCACGATTGGCATTGTTCGCGAACGCCTCGCGAAACTCGTGCCGGAGGCCCGCATCGCTGTCGCCCACGGACAGATGCCGCCAGCGCAGCTTGCGACCGTGATGCAGGCATTTGGGCGCGGCGAGTTCGACGTGCTGCTTTGCACTACGATCGCCGAAAGCGGACTCGACATCCCGCGCGCCAATACGATCATCATCGACCGTGCGGATCGTCTCGGCATGGCCGACCTTTACCAGCTGCGCGGCAGGGTCGGGCGCTCCTCGCACCGCGGCTTCGCATACCTGATGCTCCCGCAACACGGGCATCTCGACAACGACGCGCGTGAGCGGCTCTCCGCGATCCAGCGTCACGGTGGCCTTGGCGGCGGTTTCAATCTCGCCATGCGAGACCTTGAGATTCGCGGGGCTGGCAATCTCCTTGGCGCGGCGCAGAGCGGACACATCGCGGCAATCGGATTCGGATTGTACTGCCAACTCCTGAAACGGACTGTCGCGCGTTTGAAGGGCGAAAAGCCGCCAATGCTCGTGGATGTCACGCTGCAGATTGACGGCATCGACCTCTCGCCCAGCAACGGCAATCCCGATTCTGGCGCGGCGCTTCCGTACTCGTATGTCGAAGAGGATGCGCATCGCATCGACTTCCACCGCCGCATCGCCGAGGCATCGGATGTCGCCACGATTCGCGCGATCCGTTCAGAGCTGACCGATCGCTTTGGAAAGATGCCGCCTGAAGCAGTGCGGATGCTGCGGCTTGCCGAACTGCGCATTATCGCGGCCCGCACTGGAGTGCGCCGCATAACGGTGCAGGATGGCAAGGCGATGATTTTCGGGAAATCAGACCGCGAGCCAATCATGCAAAACGGACGCATCCCGCGCATCAAGCCTAACGCCACGGCTGATCAAACCATCTCCGCGCTTTTCAAGATACTCGGCGGCATCACTGCCATCCCATAGC
>JAZQOE010000043.1:0-7199 GCA_045627705.1 Kiritimatiellia bacterium
ATCGAGTGGTCGGAATGGAGGATGTAGCTTGCGCCGGAACGCAGGACTGGCATGAGGCGGCGCTCGAATTCGGCGTCGATGCGGTCGCGGTCGTTCGAGATTACTTCGCGGATGTCCATGCCGCCGCAGAAGGCGATCTGCCTGCCGTAGAGTTCGGCGAGATGTGCGACATTCATGCCGGCCTTGACTTCCATGGCCTGGAGGCAGTCCATGCCGGCCTTGATCAGGCCAGGGACGAGCGGCTCGACGAACCCGCACGAATGGACGATTACCTTGAGACCGAGGTTGTGGGCGAAATCGAAGAGCTTCTTGTGTCCGGGCATGATCAGCTCCTCGTACATTCCCGGCGACATGAACGGGCGGCCCTTGAAACCCATGTCCTCGTAGAACCAGATGGCGTCGGGGAGCCCGCCCGCGGAGAAGAGCGCGGTGAGGTGGCGGATCGTGAGGTCGGCGTAAACATCGACCATGTCCTTGATCCAATCTGGTTCGAGCGCCATGCCTACAAGCATGTTTTCATGTCCGCAAAGCGGATGCATCTGCTCGAATGGCGCGATGCCGGCCCAGAGGAACGCGCGGTTTTCGGCGGCCGCGAGCAGGCGTGTGCGCCTGTAGCCTTCGATATCGATGCGGCGCGGATCGAAGCCGAGGAGCTTGCCGCGCACCTTTTCCCAGTCTGACGCTTCCTGCACTGTGAAGCCAACGTGTTCGGGCGTGCCGGCCTTGTGTTTCCAGAAACGGAGCTTCGCGCCATTGCCGTCGAGACGGAGGATGGTTTCGTCGGTCTCCTCGATGGTGACGGGCTGGAAGTCGAGGTCGGCGACACTGTTGACCCAGCCCGCCTGGCGGAAGCTGAGGTCGAAGTGCTGGATGTAGTCCTCGCCGGCGTTCATGTGGCCTTCGCGGACATAACGGTCGTATGTCTCGCCCCAAAGGCTGTCCCAGCAGGGGAGGACATCGACCTCCTGTCGGTTGATTGTTGCGAGCAAGCGTTCCTTGTGGGTCATCTGTTTCATGGGTGTTTCCCTTTCGCGATTGTGATTTTCTTGGCGACAGTGTTGACGGTCGTCAGTCCGGAAGTACGGTGTTGTCCTCGACGATATTTTCGCCTGGGCCATCTGCGAGGGTGGCGAGCGATGGCCAGGCGGCGCGGTAGGCGGGCGAGTCGATGTCCGCGACTTCGTGGATGAGGTGCTGGACGCGTTCCGAGGCGAGTTCGTCAACCCAGCGTTCATGCGTCCAGGGCGTGATGGAAAGAGGCTTGCTGCAGTCGCGCAGGAGATTGTGGCGGATGATGTTCCTGCCGCCGCCGTGGCTCTGGACTGCGCCGAAGCCCTTCCACGAGGAACGGATGATGATGTTGTCCTCGACGATGTTCTCGCAGATCATGTCGTCGAAGCGGATCGCGGCGCGGCCGCATTTCAGCACGTCGCCATTGTCGCCGATGCCGTCGAAGACATTTCCCACGATGCGCGTGCCGCGTGCCGAGGGGTCGCCGAATGTCTCGACGCCGCCCTGATCGTCCGACACCAGCACGAGCTTGTGGAAGTAGTTCCCGGAGATGAGGTGGTTGTTTCCCTGGAATCGCACGCCGCTTGTGGGCATGTCGAAGAACTCGCAATGTTCGATGGCGTTGCCTACGCCGTCGAGCTGGATGGCTGGGACGTATGTGCTGGAGAGGCGCCCCATCCGCTCGAAGCCGCAGTCGCGGACGATGGCATTGCCGCTTTCGAGCGTGCGCCTGTTTCCGCAATCGATGTACAGCGCTCCGGCGGATGTGTCGCGCAGCCGGCAGCGTTCCATGCGGAAGTTAGGGCAGTCGAGGATGTCCATGACGTGTCCGCCGATGCATTCGAAGACGCAGTCCACAAACGCCAGGTTGCGGCAGTTGCGGGCGCGGATCGCCGTCCCGCGGATGTCGTGGAAAACGCAGTTGCGGAAGGTCACGTCATCCTGTGAATCGAGATCGAAGCGCGGCCCCGCGTATTCCGTCGCGATCGAGACGTCGCCTTCGGGCGGCGCCGCGAAGAAGATGAGGCGGTTTGCGCGGTCGAGGTAGTAGTGGTTTTCGACGAGCGCATGGAATACGTTCACGAGACGGCAGCGATTGGTTTCGATCATGCCGTACTGCGGGACATGGTCGAGGACGATTTTTCCGGCTGCGCCCTTGTGCGGCTTGAACTTCGCAGGGATTACGCTGTCCGCCCACTCGTAGCGGTAGAAGCCGTGGACCATGAAGTCCGGTTCCTTTGAAAGGCCGGTTTCGATGCGTCCATGGCGCGACTGCCACACAACCTGGTCCTCGCGCCCTTCGATTTGTCTTGAATCGATGAATGCGGCATCGCAGCTTTGCAGCGGGTAGGCGGGGAATGATGCGGGGTAGATGTAGCGGCGGATGCCGTTTTCGGGCTTGACGGAGACAACCGGCAGTTTAGGCCCTTCAGTGGGTTCGCCAAAGCCGAAGGATGATGGCTGGGGAAGGGGAATGCCTTCGGGGATCGGGAAGGCGCAAAGTGTCGGGAGCGCCGGCGCGAGTTTGAGCGCGGCGGATGGGATGCCCGCCGGTGGGTTCTTGATGTCCGGGATGTCTATCCGCGATTCACGTGGAAGTGTGATGGAAAGCGAGATGTCCAGGTTGTCGTAGATCATGGTCCGCCTTCAGGAATTCGTTTGCCTTGTTTTGTCGGCGAGAATTGTATCGATAACGATCGAAGCGGCGCGGTCGGCGGCGTTGCCATCGCCGAGGGTGCGCCTGACGGAATCGAAATCGGCGAGCATCGCGGCGCGCCGTTTTTCGTCGGAAAGAAGCTGTTTCAGTTCGCTGGCGATTGCGTCTGGATTGCAGTCGCCCTGCAGGAATTCGGGCATTACGCTGCGTCCCGCGACGATGTTGGCGAGACCGAGGAACGGGATTTTGATGATTCGGCGGGCGAGGACGCCAGTGAGCCAGTTGACCTTGTAAACGAGTATCGTGGGGCAGCGCATCAGGCAGGCTTCGAGTGTTGCCGTGCCTGAGGCGACAGCGGCGGCCGAAGCCTGGCGCAAGACCTGTCTGGCCTTGCCGAGAACGAAATTGATTCTTCGTGGCTTTTCTCTTGCGCTGTCGATTACGCTCTGGGCCAGTTCGCGCATCGCGGGGGTGGGGGAAGGAATGAGGAATGCGCAATCTCCGATATCGCGCTCGATGTGCGCGGCGGCGGAGAGGAGGATTGGCAGGATGCGTTCGATTTCGCCGCGGCGGCTGCCGGGAAGGATCGCGATGCGGTTCCTGCCTTCGCCCCATGGGAGGTTGGCTAGAGGCTCGGCGAATGTCTCGCCTACGCGGTCGATCAGCGGGTGGCCTGCGAAGGTGACGGGGAGATCGGTGTCCTTGAAATGCGCTGGCTCGAATGGGAAGAGGGTGATGAGGTGGTCCAGGATGCGCGCGATCTTGGGAATGCGATTGCGGTGCCAGGCCCAGACTTGCGGACAGATATAGTGGACAGTGGTGAAACCCAGCGCATGGGCGCGGGCGGCGATGCGGAGGTTGAAGCCGGGATAATCGACGGTCAGGACGACGTGCGGGCGCCATGCGCGGATTTCGCCCGTGACGGTATCGAGCAGTCTTGCGAAGAATCGCGCATGGCGAAGGACGGCGAAAACGCCGATCACCGCCATTTGATCGGCATGCCCGAGGAGGGAGGCGCCCTCGGCGATCATCGCGTCGCCGCCAGTGCCGCGGAATTCGACTGGCCCATTCCATTGCGAACGGATGGTGCGCATCAGCGCGGCGGCATGCATGTCGCCGGATGCCTCGCCGGCGAGAATCATCACGCGGAGTGTTTCGCCTTGCGAGGGTTTCGGTGGCGCTAGCCTTTCATGATACCGCTGCATTTCGGTTTGGATTGTTCCGTTTGCTCGGTCTTGCCGAATCCTGTGTGTATGGCTCGAATGGGAACCATCGGTGAATATATAATCGCAACTCACCGAGGATTTGTCACGCTATTCTTGTGCGTCTTGCAGCAGTTTGCCGAGGCGGTTGGCGAGGTAGGGCTTCGTGCCGATGAAATCCGCAAGCGCCTTGTATTCCTCGATCGCGGCAGAGAGGCCTGGCTTGGCCGTTCGCTCGGCGCGAAGGAGGATGTTGCGCGCGGTGGCGTCGGGTTCGACGAACTCGACGACCCTGACCTTGTATCCCATGATCCGAAGGATTTGCGCGCGGAAGGCGTCGGTGAAGACATCCGCGATGCGTTCGCGCAGGATGCCGTGGCGGAGGACGGCGCGAAGCGGGCCGTTGCCGCCGGTGCCAAGGTGTTCCTGGAGCTCATGCTGGCAGCATGGGGCGGAAAGGATGTACTGTGCCTTCCATTCGATGCCGCGCGCGAGGGCCTCGTCGGTCGCGGTGTCGCATGCGTGCAGGCTGAGCACGACATTCGGGGCGAGGTCGAGTTGGGCGGTCGCGATGTCGCCTTCGACGAAGTGGGCGGCGTCTTCGGAAAGCCCAAGATCGCGCGCCATGGCGTTGCACTGCCCGACAAGGCTGGCATTGTGGTCGATACCGCGGATGCGGACCTTGTCGCCGCGCGAATGCGAGAGGTAGAGCATTGCGGCGAAGGTCAGATAGGCTCGTCCGCAGCCGCAATCGACGATGTCGAGCCTGCGCTGGTGGTCCGATTCGCCGAGAGTAGCGTCGATGGCGCGGAGGAATTCGTTTACCTGGCGAAGCTTGTCGCGCATGGTGGCGCGGATGTTGCCGGAACCATCGGCGAATCCAAGCACGCGGAAGTACACGGATGCATCGAACGAATCGAGCGGCTGGGATTTCTCGTGGTCGTGCGCCGCTGGCTGCGCGGACGCATTGGGTTTGGAATCGGCGGAAGTAGGCTTCTTCGAGCGGGAGACGAGGGCGTGCCCCTTGCGGGTGACGCGCACGTGGATGTCGCCGTCGGCCGTGACGAGATGCATTTCGCGCGGGCCGTTCGTATCGAGCAGGTTTGCCGCGAAGCGGCGCGCCGCTTCGCGGTCGAAGTTCCGCGCTGTCGCGCGTCCGTCAACAAACCGCTCGCACTGCCAGAGCGATTCGCCCTGGATTGTCACTGGATGGATACTCGTCTTTTCGACCTTCCCCCCACGTCGCGTCACGCACGTGAAGCGTATCGCGCCGGGCTTGTCGAAGAGGCGTTCCAGCATTTCCCCCGATGGAATCCCCGACGCGGCAGCAGCGAGTTTTTCGCAATCAGAAGACATATAGCGCCCCCAGACGAAGCATGTTGTCGGACCCAAAATTCAAGGTCGCGGTGTAGCGCCAGTTGTCAAGCCCCCATTCGACACCCAGCCAGCCGGAGAGCGGGAACTCGCGTTCGGCCTCGATCTTGTAGTTGCCATCCGCGCCGTGGAGTTTGGCGTCAACTTCCGCGCAAGTGTACGGGGCGATTGAGACACCACCCTTGAACAGCCACTCTTCGAAGGTGTACGAGGCTCCGAAATCAAGCCAGAATCCCCATTCTGTAAAGTCGGCGGAGGTCTTCACGGAAGCATATTCGCGACGTTCCGTTGTCGCGACTTCGCCGAACATGTTTGTCGAGGTTACTGGCGAAACAGCGGTCATGGCGCGTCCGTTCAAGTCCATGCCGATGGAAGTGTAGAAGAAGCGCGCTGCACCGGTGATTTCCCATGGGCCGTCCTTCATGAATGGACGCGAGTAACCTCCGCCGAAGCTTATGCCCGAACCGCCATCCAACGAGGCGGAATCGACGGCAAGACCCGATTCGACGATGCTACCGGTATCGGCGCCGCCGATTACCGAGAAGTCGAACAGCCATCCGTTCCATACTGAATTTGCGCCGATGGAGAAATAGTCCATTGATGCGCTCTTGCCCTTTCTGCCGCCGATATCCCATTTGTACGGGACTACATGCATGGGATCGAGCCACATGTAGATGCACAGTCCTGGATCTGGTTGGGGAAAACCGGGATGCGGTGGAATGACGCGCGCGTCCTCGTTCATCGCGTCGATTTCGGAAACGACCGATGGCGGTACTGGCGGTGGGGCGTAATCGCCCTCATTCGTTCTGCCGACCACTTCGGCATTCGAGGCAAATTTCTTTGGTGGAGCAGGCGGTTGGACAGAGAGCGGATCGCGGAGCGTGTAGAAGGCGTCGGACAATTCGACCATGCGCCCCGCGACAAAATCGAGCGGACCGAATTTGCGGCCATCGTCGGTCTTTACGAAGACGATCCTGGAATTGCCTTCGATGTCGATCCTGTAGTTCGCCGGGCCAATCTCTGCGGTTATGCCCTGCCGTGCCTCGAACGGCCCGAAACGCTTGCCTGTCCTGGCCTGTTCAAGAATGAATGTCGCGGCGTCGCTCGCCGCAAAAAGAGGAATGGCGATCAACGCCGTGAGCGCAATCGCCAGAAGACGCGAAAGAGTGTGTTTCATGGCGCAAATCATGCCATACGGACGGAACAATCGCAAGTTGCGAAAGCAGTCTTTGCTAGTCTTCGACGAATATCGTAATGTCATGCTATTCGTGTACTGTGTACTCTTAAATTGTCTGTCCCTTTAAGTATTTAACTTTTTCAATCATCTCGCCCATCCTTCTTCTTTCCAACCGTTTACGCCATCGTCACCGGGTTCTTCTGCAGCCGCCTCGCGGAGCAGATCCGTATCCCGTTCCACTCCCTGCACATCCCGATGCCGTACCCGCCTGTCTTCCTGCCCTCGCTGAAGTGACCCGCGAACTTTTCGACCACTCCATCCACGAAACCCTTCGTCCCGACCGCGAAGCCTTTCGTGAAATGCCTCACCTTGCACCGCAACATCACAGGCAGTTCAAGTTTGCCATGCCCCTGTAGCACCTTCCGCATTTCCTCGTGAACGAGCGTGTCCACGCCCTTCCCCAACAGCAATACACGGTAATGCGGAGCAACCGCCCCGAAGTCCGGCTTGTTCGCCTCCGGCCTGTAAATCCTTGTAATGCAAAGCCGCGCGTACCTGTCGCCCGCGACCGCCGCGCCATAGCTGCTCCAGCGGTAGTCCTTCGGGTCTTCTACAATCTGCGCACGGATTGGATTCAACTCGATGTAAGCCGCGACTGCGGCAAGAGACCCGCCGCCTTCGACGAAAGTGCTGCCGAAGCGGCCTTGCCAGAGTGTTCCCTCGTGCCCCTCGTGATGGGCGCGGTACCATACCGAGAAGCGCTGCTTCAAGCACTGCA
>JAZQOE010000044.1:0-10962 GCA_045627705.1 Kiritimatiellia bacterium
GGTGTCGGCGGCAGAGAGATCGGCTACCTCTACGGTCAGTACCGCCGCCTCAAGGGCGTGTGGGGAAACGGTGTCCTCACCGGCAAGGGTCTGTCCTACGGCGGCTCCCTCATCCGTCCCGAGGCGACCGGCTATGGCGCAGTTTACTATCTGCAGGAGGTCCTCAAGCATGAGGGCGACACCATCGAGGGCAAGCGTCTTGCGATCTCCGGCTACGGCAATGTCGGCTGGGGCATCATGAAGAAGGCCATGCAGCTCGGCGCCAAGGTCACCTATTTCGCCGGTCCCGATGGCTACATCCACGATCCCGATGGCGTCTCCACCGAAGAGAAGCTCAACTACATCCTCGAGATGCGCGCCAAGGATCCGATGCACTGCAAGCCATACGCCGACAAGTTTGGCTGCGAGTTCGTCGCGGGCCAGAAGTGATGGGGGGTCAAGGATGTCGATATCTACATGCCCGCCGCCACGCAGAACGACGTCAAGATGGAATCGGCCGAGAAGATCGCCGCTTCCGGCGTGAAGTACTACATCGAGGTCGCCAACATGCCGACCACGAATGACGCCCTCAACTTCCTGCGCGCCCAGAAGCACATGATCGTCGCTCCATCCAAGGCGGTCAACGCCGGCGGCGTGGGTGTCTCCGGCCTCGAGATGGCTCAGAACTCCGAGCGTCTCGTCTGGACCGCCGAGGAAGTCGATGCCCAGCTCAAGAAGATGATGAAGACCATCCACGACGAGTCCGCGAAGGCCGCCAAGGAATACGGTCTCGGCTACGATCTCGTCGCTGGCGCCAACATCGCCGGCTTCATCAAGGTCGCCACCGCGATGATGGAACAGGGCCTCTTCTGATCCTCGCTTCCATGGCATAAAAAAACGGCGCGCCGCGAAAAATCGGCGCGCCGTTTTTTTATTGCCTCCCGTGTAAATCGGGGTGTGTCCCCGTTATTTGTAGTGGCCGGCTTCCATGAGGGCGATGGTGCCGAGGAGACCGCCCCAGTAGTAGAAGCTGTCGCCGCCCGCCTTGCCCTCTTCGACCGTGCCATCGCCGGTTTCGGCGTTGTAGTTCTCCATCACGTGGCCGTGAGCTAGCCAGTTCTTGAGGAGCAATGCGACCGAATGGTCGATGAGGTCCTTGCGCGCCTTGTCGAGTCCGCAGCGGCGGAAGCCAAGGTACACGAGGAAGTTCATTGGTCCCCAGACGCGTCCGCGCCAGTAGCTCTGGTCGTGGAAGGCCGGATCGTTGCGCGCGATCGAAGGCAGCATCCACTCGCCCCAGAATTCATCTGGGTTGTAGAAATGTTCCTTGATCATGCGTTCGCACTGTTCGGGCGTTGCCGCGCCGGCGAGCATCGGGTAGAAGTTCGTCGGGGAAATACGGTGCGAGAACTCTCCGTTGTCGGCGCGCTTGTTGCAGAAGATGCCGAATGAATCATCCCAGAGATTCTTCCTGAGCGCGTCGCGCACGGTGTCGCCGCGGGCGCGCAGCATGGCTTCGTCATCGGTCTTCCCGAGTTCATGCGCGATGTCGGCGAGCGCGTCGCACTCGGACGCATAGAGCGAGGTGAGGCCGACATCCCACATCTGCAGCAGGTGCGTGTTGGAATCGAATGGGATGTCGTCGTACATCGGCGAGTTGTCGAGGCCGGATTCAAGCGATGCGCCGAAGCGTTCGTTCACGCCCCATGTCTCCCAGATGCAGCCGGTGACATGCGGATAGGGGGTCGAACCCCATGCGAGCAGCGCGTCTTTCTGGCGGTTCTCCCACCACCATTTGTTCCAGCGGAGGAGATTCGGATAGACGCGTTCGAGGAACCAGAGCTGCGGGTACTTGCGGTATATCTCGCGGCAGACCCAGCAACCGACTGGCGGTTCCGACCTGTCGCGGCTTGCGGCGCCTGTCGCGTATGCGAAGTTTGGAACGAGTCCGGACTCTGTGATCTCATCGGTGATGGCGATGGCATTCGCCATTGCGAGTTCGCCGGATTCGAGGGCGAACATGTACGAGGCGAAATAGGTGTCCCACTCGAAGAGGACCCAGCCATGGTCGCACCAGGTCCGGGCGACGGGCGTGATCACGCGCTTTTTGATGGGATCGTAGATCGTGTTCCAGGCGAGGACCGCGCGCGAGGCCTTATAGACTTCGGCGAGTTCGCCGTATGATGCGGCTTGATCGTCGAGGGCGGCCTGGAGTTTCGCGAGTTCGGCCTCGATCTGCCCGACGCTGCGGGGGCGGCCCGCGGAAATGCCTTGCGGCTTGTCGAGCGGGATCGCGAGATAGGGAGACGACGACCACACGATCGTTTCATCGACGGTCTGGCATGTCGGGAAGAAGTCGATCTTGCGGTCTCCGGCCTCGCCGTGCAGGATGCCGTTCTCAAGGCGGAAGCACCCCGGACGGTTCCAAAGCATGCCGCCCTCGACGACGAGAAGCGGCGCCTTGATCTTCGGCTCGTGGAGCGGCGTGGCAAGGGCGATGAAGTCGCCATCGACAACGCCGGTGCGAACGCGGATGTCGAGTTTGTTCCAATGGATCACGAGGTCGGTGTACGACCCATCGTAGGAGCGCAGGCCGGGATTGATATCAACGGGGCCCTTTAGGAAGTTGTGGCGGTAATGGCCGTCCTGGTATTCCTTGAGGCCCATCTGCAGAAGCATGCCTTCGGGGAGGAGCACATGCGACAGCATGCTGTGGACATACCATGTGTTCCAGCCTGTGGCCAGGCTTGCGGTCAGATCTTCGTACGACTTGTATTCGCGCATCTCAAGCGACTCCTTGTTTAAGACAATGTTCGCCCATGATAAACCGCGAGCGCTGTCCAGGCAAGGGCATGTTGGCTTGAAATGCGCGCGGTTACTTCGCCGCCGATGTCATCTCGATCGCGAATCCGCCGTCTTTCGCATCGACGCGGACAGACTGCCCTTCGGAGAAGTTGCCGTTTACGATGGTTCTGGCGAGACGGTTCTCGATGTCGGACTGGATCTGGCGCTTGAGCGGACGCGCTCCGTAGATTGGGTCGTATCCGCGATCCACCAGCAGATCGACAGCCGCATCGGTAACTTCGAGCTTCAGTCCGCGATGCGAGACGCGTCCCTCGAGGTCGCGGAGGAGGAGACGCACGATGGCGCGGATTTCCTCGCGGCGGAGCGGCTTGAACATCACGGTCTCGTCGAGGCGGTTCAAGAATTCCGGACGGAAGTTGGCCTTCAGCAACGCCATCACGCGCTCGCGTGTTTCGGGTTTGATCTCGCCGTTCGTGGTGATGCCATCGAGCAGGTCCTGCGAACCGAGATTCGAGGTGAGGATGAGAATCGTGTTGCGGAAGTTGACGGTGCGGCCGTGCGAGTCGGTCAGGCGTCCGTCATCAAGCACCTGCAGCAGCACGTTGAAGACATCGGGATGCGCCTTTTCGATTTCATCGAAGAGGACAACCGAATACGGCTTGCGGCGGACGGCCTCCGTGAGTTGTCCGCCTTCGTCGTAGCCGACATATCCGGGAGGCGCGCCGACGAGACGGGACACGCTGTGCTTCTCCATGTATTCCGTCATGTCGATGCGCACAACCTGCCGGTCGCTGTCGAACAACTCCTGTGCGAGCGCCTTCGCGAGTTCGGTCTTGCCGACACCCGTGGGGCCGAGGACGCGGAACGATCCAACCACGTGGCCCGCGTGATGGATGCCGGCACGCGCGCGGAGGACGGCATCGGCCACGCACTGGACGGCTTCGTCCTGTCCAACGACGCGCCGGTGGAGTTCTTCGGGAAGCCGGAGCAGTTTGTCTCGCTCGCTTTCGACGAGGCGGGTCACGGGAATCTGTGTCCAACGCGAGACGACCTCGGCGATTTCATCTTCGGTGACTTCCTCGCGGAGCATTCGCTTTTCCTGGGCGGAATCCGCTTCCGCCTGGAGCGCGGCAAGGCGCTTTTCAAGTTCCGGGATCTTGCCATAGCGAAGTTTGGCGACATCCTCGAGGCGGTATTCGCGCTCCATGCGTTCGCATTCGAGACGCGCCTTCGAAAGCTGTTCGCGGAGGGAGCGGACTTCTTGAATCGCGCTCTTTTCCTTTTCCCAGCGAGCCTTCATTTCGCCAGTCCTTGCGCGGAGATCGACAAGCTCGTCGCGAAGCGCGGCAAGTCGATCCATGCTGGCCTTGTCCTTTTCCTTTTTCAATGCGGCCTCTTCGATTTCAAGGCGCATGGTCTTGCGGATTGCGCCATCGAGTTCCGCGGGCATGGAATCCATTTCGACGCGGATGGACGCGCAGGCTTCATCGACCAGGTCGATCGCCTTGTCTGGCAGGAACCGATCGGCGATGTAGCGGTCGGAAAGGACGGCGGCCGAAACCAGCGCGGCATCCTGGATGCGGACATTGTGGTGGAGTTCAAAGCGTTCCTTCAGTCCGCGAAGGATCGAGATGGAATCCTCGACCGTGGGCGAATCGACAACGACGGGCTGGAAACGGCGTTCTAGCGCCGCGTCCTTTTCCATGTGCTGACGGTACTCGTTGAGAGTTGTCGCGCCGATGCAATGGAGTTCGCCGCGCGCGAGCATTGGCTTGAGCATGTTCGCGGCATCGGTCGAGCCTTCCGTGCGGCCTGCGCCGACAATCGTGTGGATTTCGTCGATGAAGAGGAGAATCTTGCCCTGGGCCTCCACAATCGCCTTCAGGACGGACTTCAGCCGTTCCTCGAACTGGCCACGGTACGATGCGCCGGCCATGAGGGCCGTCATGTCGAGCGAGAAGATAGTGCGCCCCTTGAGGGTTTCGGGGACATCCCCGCGCACGATGCGCTGCGCGAGGCCTTCGACAATCGCTGTCTTGCCGACGCCCGGTTCCCCGATGAGCACCGGATTGTTCTTGGTCTTTCGCGAGAGAATGCGCGTCACGGAACGGATCTCCGAGTCGCGTCCGATTACCGGATCCAGCTTGCCCTGTTTCGCAAGAGCGACAAGATCAGTTCCGTATTTTTCCAATGGGTTTTCTTGTTCTTCGTTGTTCATTTGATTATTCATGGCTTTCCTCCATTGCCCTTGGGCGATATGTGGGAAGCAACCCGAATGCCAATAGTGAAGTTATATCTTAACTAATTTGAAATAAAAGACTTGATAAGGTCGTACAAATTTCTGTATGCGACTTTATGGCACATCATGTGACATATTGTCCATAGCTGGCAAACATGGTCAAAACTAGCCAGAAAATGGGGACACACCCATAGTCTTGCATGACGCAATACTGTGTTAAAGGGACAGGCAATTTGTTGTTGATTGTTGCAAGTGATTAGCTTGCGGTTGCGTGAAATGGCAGAACGCCATGATTTGGCAACATGCTAATTGGCGAATGCCACGTCGATCAAATTGCGCGGCAGTGTTGCTGGCAGGCCGAGGACGGCGATATCGGGACCGACCATTGCGCAGGTGCGTAGAGCCTCGTAGATGCAGGCCTTGCCGAGGGCGACGGCCTCCAGAAGTGTCTCGCCACGCGCGAGGGCGGCGGCAATCGCCGCGCTGAGCGTGCAGCCTGTCCCATGCGTCGAAAGCGGGGAGTCGATTTCGGGTGACGCAAGGTCCCAGACCTTTCCATCGATGCAGAGCGCATCGCGGGTGGGATCGGCGGGATCGTGGCCGCCTTTCACGAGTGCCGCGCAGCCGAAGCGTTCGTTGAGCGAAATCGCGGCGCGCCGCGCGCTTTCGATTCCGTGGATCGGAATGCCGGTGAGCACTTCGGCTTCTGGCTGGTTCGGGGTAATCAGGGCCGCGAGGGGAAACAGGCGGGACGTCATGGTTTCGATTGCGTCGTCGGCCAGCAGTTTCGCTCCGCTTGTCGCGACCATTACCGGATCGACGACCAGCGGGATGCCGCGATGGTTTGAAAGGAAGTCCGCCACGACCGAAATTGTCGCCGCATCCGACAGCATGCCAGTCTTGATTCCGCCGACCGAATAGGCATCGAAAATGGTTTCGAGCTGGAGGCGGATGAAATCGCCGGGCACGGGCAAGATACCGCGCACCGCGAATGGATTTTGCGCGGTGAGCGCCGCGAATGCCGTGCAGCCATGCGCACCAAGCGCGTGGAAGGAGCGGAGATCAGCCTGTACGCCCGCGTTGCCGCCGCAATCGCTGCCAGCGATTGTAAGGACTACTGGAAGAATTGGGTTCATCGTTGGGTAATGCTAATTCCAGATTCCAGATTCCAGAGTTTTGAGGGTTAGGCATTGGGCCAGAGTTGCGCGGCGAGTTCGCGGAGCTTGTACTTCTGGATCTTCTGGCTGGCGGTCATCGGGTAGGAATCAACGAAGTGGACATACTTCGGAATCTTGAACCACGAAATCTTGTCCTTGCAGAAGGCCTGCACGTCATCCTCTGTGATTTCCGAGCCGGGCATGCGAATGATGAAGGCCGCAGGTTGCTCGCCATACTTCTTGGACGGGCAGCCGACGACCGCCACATCCTGTACGCCTTCCATTCGGCCGAGGAAATCCTCGATCTCCTTGGGCGAGATGTTTTCGCCGCCGCGGATGATGAGGTCCTTCAGGCGGGAGGTGATGAAGAAATAGCCTTCGGCGTCCATGTGGCCGATATCGCCCGAATGCAGCCAGCCGTTTTTATCGATGCACTTCTCGGTCTGTTCGGGCATCTTGTAGTAGCCCTTCATCGTGTTGAAGCCGCGGCAGCAGATTTCGCCATCGACGCCGAGGGGCGCGAGTTCGCCTGTCGCAGGATCGATGATTGCGACTTCGATGCCGGGGAGCGCCTGGCCGATGGTAGTGCACTTGCGCTCGATGGAGGGTTCGAAGTAGCGCGTCATCGTCATCACAGGGCCGGACTCGGTGAGGCCGTATGGGTTCGTCACCTCGCGCATGTGCATGAGATCCATGCACTGCTGCATGCGGTGAATCGGGCAGGCGCTGCCTGACATGATGCCGGTGCGGAGCGAAGAGAAGTCGAACTTCTTGAAGGCGGGGTTGTCGAGGATCGCGATGTACATCGTCGGCACGCCGTAAACGGCGGTGCAGCGTTCGTTCTCGACCGAAACCATGACGTTGATCGGGTCGTATTTTTCAAGCACGACCATTGTCGCGCCGTGGTTCACGCAGCTCATGACGCCGAGCACGCATCCAAAGCAATGGAAGAGCGGGACGGGGATGCAGACGCGGTCGCGCGCCGAGAAATTCTGGCATGCGCCGATCCAGAAGCCGTCGTTGCCGATGTTGCGGTGGGTGAGCTGCACGCCCTTCGGGAAGCCCGTGGTGCCAGACGTGTACTGCATGTTCACCACGTCGTCCGGCGAGACTTCGCGCTGACGGGCGAGGTAGTCATCCATCGAAACCTCGACAGCGAGGGCAAGCACTTCGTTGAGCGAGTACATTCCGCGATGCTTTTCCGGCCCGAGGTACATCACCCTCTTCAGGTGCGGGTAGCGCGCGGACTTCAACTCGCCGCGCGGCTGCTCGCGCAGTTCGGGGATGAGCTTGTAGAGGACCTTCAGGTAGTCGCAGTCGCGGTAGCCGTTGATCACGAAGATGTTTTCGGCGTCGGACTGGTTGAGGGCGAAATCGATCTCTGCTTCCTTGTAGTGGATGTTCAGCGGGAGAAGGATCGCGCCGATTTTCGCGGTCGCGAACATGAGGGCGATCCAGTGCGGGACGTTCGTGGCCCAAAGCGCGACCTTCTCGCCATGCCTTACGCCTAGCGCCATCAGGCCGCGCGCGAGGCGATCGACCTCTTCGCCGAATTCATACCACGTAAGGCGGTAGTCGCGGTCGGCATAGACGAGCGCATCCTGCGGACCGCAGCGCGCGATCGTCTGGTCGAGCAGTTGGCCCAGGGTGTAGTCGCGGGTGATGGGCAGGTTGTTCCACGGCACGCCAGTCGAAATCGACTGCGTGAACGGCGCCTTGCTCGGCGCGGAACCGAATGGATCTGTCAGCTTGAACATTTTCGCACCAGATTGCGATGAGGTAAGAGGTAAAAGGCAAGAGATGATAGGTAAGAGATGATAGGCTTTGCGGCAACAATGGTTCTGCCGGCGGGACAAACCCCTTGCCTTTTACCTATTACCTATTACCTAGAACGGCATGAAGATGGCGGCATAGATGGTCGCGGGGCCGTCGAAGGCGCGGACGATGTGCTTGACGACGGAGTTGTAGTAGGCGGAATCGCCCGGCTCGAGGATCGTGGATTCCTGGCCGTAAACCAGTTCGACCTTGCCTGAGACGACGATGATCAGTTCTTCGCCCTCATGGGAGGAAAGTTCTGCGGGGGCGTCCGCGTCGATCTCGATGTAGAATGGATCGATGTGGCGGTCTGTCTTGCCGCGCCCGAGCGGGAAATAGTGGAAGCTCGGACCTGGCCCTGACTTGTGTGTCACTTCATCGACCTCGCGCTTGTCATGGCGCACCACGATTGGGTCGGGCGTAAACTGGTCGTCCATGAAGGTGCCGAGACGCTGGCCGAGTGCGCGCGATAGTTTCACGAGCACGCCGAGGGCCGGATAGACTTCGCCGGATTCGACGGCGCGGACGACATCCACGCCGATGTCGGCCTTCGAGGCGAGGGCCTGCTCATCCATTTCAAGACGCTCGCGGTAGAGCTTGATGCGGGCGCCGAGTTTTTCCTGCTTTTGGTCGGCCATGACAATTTCTCCAAAGAAAACAAAGGCAAAAATGATACCGCACGCGCCTTTCATGCGCAAGAGCGATGCGTGATGCCCAGTGTGACATTTAGGGCAGCGAAACGCCGATGCAGAAGAAGCGATGGTATTGACCTGTTCCCGATGTCGCCAAGGCGGGATCGACCTTGAGTCCATCTTCAGAGGGTTTGACGGCCGTGAAGCATGTGGAGATTGACAGACCAGTCGATGACGGGTATGCCTAGTTCCCTGCCGGCTGCGACGATGAACTCCCTGCGTTCGACCGGGAGTTCCGCGGAAATCATGATCAGGCCGATGCCGTTCTTTTCGACCACGTCCCGCAGGTCGTCGATCGTGCCGAGGATGCAATGCCCAGCCACCATGCGTCCGCGCAAATTCAAATCGTCGTCTAGTACGCCGGCAATCACGACGCGTCTGTTGCCCAGACGGCATTGGCGTTCGCGTACGAGCAGTCCGAAGCGGGTGCCGGCGCCGCACGCGATCGCCCTGATGGAGTTGGCGCTCTTCATGAGGCGCTTGTGTTCCATTGCCGATCGGGTTTCGCGGAGGATGATCGCCAGCTGGCGGCCGCCGCATACGAACGAGGCCGATATGAAGGTGTATATCACGAGTCTTGCGATCCAGCCTGGCCTATCGGGGAGGAAGAACATGTGCAACGAGTACGAGACTATGGACGAAGCGAGTACGGCAAAGAAAAGCATGGCAAAGGAGAACATCGAGGCGGAGCGCCATATTCTGCGGTAGCCCTTGGCCACTGCGATGGCGATGAACGATGGAACGGCGGAATAGATCATCGAGCTGGCGAGCGCGCTTGCCGAAATGTTCGTGTCGGTAATAGTGAACGCGAGGCACCAGGAGAAAACCAGGGCGCAGATGTCCCAGCCCATCAGGATGAAGATGCGCAGCCTGTACGTGATGCGGGATGGCGCGATGCTTGACAAGATGCGCCCGCTGTCCCATAGCTCGACGCTGTTCAGATGGTGGACGGCCACGAAGATCGCCGCGACGAAGGCGAGCATGAACACGCCGTTGGCGCGTGTGCGCAAGAGCATGGCGGCCAGCCCGATTCCCACGAGGATGGTGTTGATCCCGTAGAGGATCCATGCGGCGCGCCGCTGGTCGAGGACTGCCTTAAGGACGCGGTGATGGATGTGCGACTTGTCGGGCAGCATGATGCTCTTGAACCCGTCACTGACGGTTTCCGGCATGACGGCGCGGAGGGATCGGCGCCAGATGGCGAGGAGAGTGTCGAAGATCGGGATGCCGAGCGCCATGAGCGGGACGCACAGCGATGCGATGAACTCGTTGCGAGACGCCGTCATCAGCGGAAGCGCCGCGAGCGTGATTCCAAGGAACATCGAACCGCAATCGCCGAGGATGATGGACGACGGGTGGAAGTTGTAGCGGAGGAAGCCAAGACAGGCGCCGGCGAGGGCGAGGTAGGGGATGGCCAGCACGTGCGTCGAGCTCCCGCGGAGGAATATGGACCCTGAAATGCCTGCGCACGCGATGAGCGCGAGACCCGAAGCCAGGCCGTCCATGCCATCGATGAGGTTCATCGCGTTCATTGCGCCGGCGAACCAGAAGAGCGTCAGCAGGAAGTCGAGCCATTTCGGGATGTCGAACGGGAGAAACCTCTCGAAGCGGATGTCAATGGCGTAGAGAAATGCCGCGACGCATAGCTGGCCTAGCAGTTTGACCCACGGCTTGAGGCCTTTTGCGTCATCGGCGAGGCCAATCGCGAGCAGTGCGCCTGACGCGGTGAGGAACTGCAGCCGCCATGTCTGGTCGAACACGCTTTCGCTGAATTCGCCCGTGATCCATACCGTGCAGGCGAGCGCCGCATGGAAGGCGATGAAGACCGCGACACCGCCGCCGCGCGGTAGCGGACGCTTGTTGATGCGGCGGCCGCCAGGCATGTCTTCCATGCCAACACGGTGCAGCACGGCGCGAACGACGGGCGTAAGCGCCAGCGAAACCAGCGCGCCGATTAAAAAGGGGATCACGAACCGCATGCATTCGTTCGATGCGATCCATGACGCGAAGTGCGCGACACCTTCGACAAAGGCTGGTGGGAGGAAAAGCATTGCGACAAGTTAAGCATGGCACCATGAAATTCGCAAATGGATTTTCAGGCGCGATACTGTCAATCCTCGTGCTCCTGTGCTAAAACCCGACTTTGCCACTTTCCATGTGACCGGCGGCGCTGACGCCGCGCCGCATCCTCAATAAAATCAATATTCCCTGTTGCGATGTGCCTTTGGTTGTGATATAATTCATTCGTAATCCTATAAATGGCATAGAGAGGCGG
>JAZQOE010000045.1:0-6397 GCA_045627705.1 Kiritimatiellia bacterium
CGCGAAATCGGGGACGATTTCGCGGCGCGCCGTTTTACATTCGCTAGACTTTTGGCCCGATTAAGTTCATAATGGATTGATTAATCCCCTTTTTGGGATTCCATTATGGACAACAAACCCTTTTTCGAAATTTGCGAAGGCGGCGTGACGTCGCCGCTGGGCTTCCGCGCCGCTGGCGTGGAGGCCGCGGTGAAATATGCCGGACGCCGGGATTACGCCCTGATCGTTTCCGATTCGCCCGCCACTGCCGCCGCGATGTTCACCACCAACCAGGTGGCGGCGGCTCCGGTGCAGCTCGACCGCGAACGCATCGCAACGCACCGCATCCAGGCCGTCGCCGCGAACAGCGGTTGCGCCAACGCCTGCACTGGTCCGCAGGGCCTTGTTGCGGCGCGCGAAATGGCGAAATCCGCCGCCGATGCGCTCGGCATAGACGAATCGCTCGTGCTCGTCTGCTCCACCGGCGTGATCGGGATGCCTCTTCCGGTAGATCGCGTGGCCGTGGGCGCAAAGCTTGCGGCCGCGGCGCTTTCCCGCGATGGCGGGGACGATGCCGCGCGGGCGATCATGACGACCGATACCGTTCCGAAGCACCTTTCCGCGCGCGTCGTGATCGGCGGGAAGACCGTCACCCTCGGCGGCATGACGAAAGGTTCGGGCATGATCGAGCCGTACATGGCCACGATGCTCGCCTTCCTCACGACCGATGCCGATGTCGCTCCCGAAGCGCTTGACGCCGCGTTGCGCGAAGCCGTTGGAATCAGTTTCAACCGCGTTGTCGTCGATGGCGACCGCAGCACTAACGACACCGTGATCCTCCTCGCGAACGGGGCGAGCGGCGCGCCGCGAATCGATGCGGCGCACCCCGATTTCCCCGCATTCAAGGCCGCTCTCCGCGCGCTTTGCTTCGAGCTTGCGAAGAAGATGGCGATGGATGGCGAAGGCGCGACGAAGTTCGTCACGGTGACGGTCAAGGGCGCGCGCGACGAGCGCGATGCGCGTCTCGCGGCGCGCGCCATAGCCCGTTCGCCGCTTGCGAAGACATCGTGGTTCGGCTGCGACCCCAACTGGGGCCGCGTGATCGCCGCCGCCGGTTACTCCGGCGCGGAGGTTGACGACATGAAGGCCCGCATCTTCTACGGCGGCATCGCGGCATACGACCGCGGCGAGCTCGCCGACGCCGCGAAACTCGCCCGGCTCAAGCAGGCGATGGCCGGCAAGTCATTCGACATCCTGGTCGATCTCGGGTTGGGCGATGGCGAGGACACAGTCCTCACCTGCGACTTCTCGTACGACTACGTCAAAATCAACGCGGACTACACGACATGATGCAGCAGTATATCGAAAAGGCCGAGACGCTGATCGAGGCGCTGCCATATCTCCAGGCATTCAAGGGCGCCGTCGCGGTCGTAAAGATCGGCGGAAGCCTGATGGACGACATGGAGTCGATGGATCGCGTGCTTACCGACATCGCGTTTCTTTCGACGGCGGGATTGCGCCCCGTGCTGGTGCATGGCGGCGGCAAGGCGATTTCGCGCGGGATGGAGAAGGCGGGCGTGAAGCCCGTGTTCCTGAACGGCCTGCGCGTTACCGACGCCGCGGCCATGCGCGTGGCGGAAGAGGCGTTGAACGGCGTCAACGACACGCTTGTGCGCATGCTTCGCTCGAAGCATGTCGCGGCTGCGTCGGTGCATGGCGAGGACATCCTTCTCGCGGAGCGCAAGCGCGGGACCGACCCCGCGACGGGCGCGCCGACCGACTGGGGCTTCGTGGGTGCGCCCGCCGCTGTCAACCCCGCGCCGGTGCTGGCGGTCATCGCCGCTGGCGCGGTGCCGGTCGTCACCCCGCTCGGCAGGGACGCCGGCGGGCAGATGTACAACGTCAACGCGGACACGGCGGCAGCCGCGCTCGCGCCGGCGATACGCGCGGCCAAGCTCGCCTTCCTTTCGGACGTGCCCGGCCTGCTGCGCGATCCGCACGATCCGGCGAGCCTGGTCACGACGCTGCGGATCGGCGAGATCGAAGGCCTTCGCGAGGCCGGAATCGCGGGCGGGGGAATGCTGCCGAAGCTCGACAGCTGCGCCTCCGCGATCAGGGACGGCGTTGGCAAGGTCCACCTTGTCGATGGCCGCATGCCACATTCACTTCTATTGGAAATCTTCACGCATAAGGGCGTGGGAACGGAGATCATCCCAGATGAGCAAGAAAAATGAGAACAAGGAATTCGCCGCGCTTTTCGACCAGTATGTGATGCACACGTACTCGCCGTCGATCCCGATCATGAAGGCGAGCGGCACGCGTGTCTGGGATGCCAACGGCAGCCAGTATCTCGACTTCACGGCCGGCATCTCGGTACTCAATGTCGGCCACGCGCACCCGAAGGTGGTCGAGGCGATCCAGGGCCAGGCCGCCGCGATGGTCCACTGCTCGAATCTCTTCTACAACGTGAACCAGGCGCTGCTCGCCCAGAAGCTCTCGAAGCTTTCGCTCGGCGGAAAGTGCTTCTTCTGCAATTCGGGCGCCGAGGCGAACGAGGCAATGGTGAAGCTCGCGCGTCTCTGGGGCCATGAGGCTGGCAAGTACGAGGTCGTCACGATGCGGAATTCCTTCCACGGCCGCACCCTCGGGATGCTCGCCGCCACTGGCCAGTCGAAGGTTCAGACCGGCTTCGATCCGCTGCCGCTTGGTTTCGCCTACGCCGACTTCAACGACCTTGCGTCGGTCGAAGCCGCGATCAACGAGCACACGGTCGCCGTGATGTTCGAGGTCGTGCAGGGCGAAGGCGGCGTGATTCCCGCAACGTTCGAGTTCATCCGCGGCGTCCGCAAGCTTTGCGACGAGAAGGGCCTGCTCATGCTTTGCGACGAAGTCCAGTGCGGCATGGGCCGTACCGGCAACTGGTTCGCATGGCAGATGTGCCCCGACGCCGCGCCGGACGCCTTCACCCTGGCCAAGTCGCTCGCGAGCGGCATACCCATGGGCGCACTGGTCGCTTCGCCGAAGCTTTCGGATGTCTTTACGCCCGGCACCCACGGCAGCACCTTCGGCGGCAATCCGCTCGCATGCGCGGCCGCCCGCGCCACGATCGGCGTGATCGAGGAGGAAGGCCTCCTGAAGCGCGCCGCCGAAGCCGGCGAGATCTTCCGCGACGGCCTCCAGCAGTTCGTCGAGAAGTATGACCAGGTGCTCGATGTCCGCGGTCTTGGCCTGATGTGCGGACTCGTCGTCGAAGGCGAGGCAAAGCAGGTCGTCGATGCCTGCCGCGACATGGGTCTCCTCTGCTGCGCCGCAGGCAAGCACGTGGTCCGTTTCCTCCCCTCGCTCAATGTCTCCGACGCCGAGATGGAGGAGGCGCTCGAAATGATCGGCGACGCCCTCGACGAACTCTTCGGCGACGGCGAAGAAGAATAGTCATTGTTTCCGCGCGGCGCTTCGAAAGACGGGGCGCCGCCTTGTCCCCTTCCATGCGGAGATTGATATGGACGAAAAGAATCCGCAACTTGATTCAGCCCTTCTGGCCACATACGCCGAACGCATCCGCGAAGCCGGCACGATCGACCGCGCGCTTTACGACAAGTACAACGTGAAGCGCGGCCTTCGCAATGCCGATGGCACGGGCGTGCTCGTCGGCCTCACCCGTATCGGCAACGTGCATGGCTATGTCATCTCCGAAAGCGAGAAGGTGCCGATCCCCGGCCAGCTTTTCTATCGCGGCGTCGATGTGAAGGATCTCATCGAAGGCTGCCAGGCGGAAAAGCGCTTTGGCTACGAGGAGTGCGCGTACCTCCTCCTCTTCGGCGCGCTCCCCACGAAGGAGCAGCTTGCGCAGTGGACCAAGACGCTCGAAGGGTTCCGCCATCTTCCCGATGGCTACAAGGAAAACGCCATCATGCGCGGTCCCGGACGCGACGTGATGAACAGCATCGCGCGCGCCGTGCTGACCGCGTTCCTCTACGACGATACGCCGGACGACTCGTCGCTCCAAAGCGTCGTCCGCCAGTGCATCGGGCTCATCGCGCGCTTTCCGATCATCGCCTCGTACGCATACCAGGCGATGTCGCACTATTACCATGGCCGCAGTCTCATCCTTCGCTACCCTGTCGAAGGCTTGAGCACGGCCGAGAATATTCTTCTCCTCGGCAAGGAGAGCCGCGAGTTCACGCGCCTCGAGGCCGAGTTGCTCGACATCTGCCTCATCCTCCATGCCGAGCATGGCGGCGGCAACAACTCCGCGTTCACAACGCATGTGATGACGTCTGCCTTCACCGACACCTACTCCGCGATTGCCGCGGCGACACTTTCGCTGCGTGGCCCGCGCCACGGCGGGGCGAACCTTCGCGCGCTCGAACAGATGGAGAACATCAAGGCGACCATCTCCGACTGGAAGGACGAAGACGCGATTTCCAGCCGTCTTCGCGCCATCCTCGAGCGCAAGGCCGGCGACGGCACCGGCTTGATCTATGGCTTCGGCCACGCAGTTTACACCCTTTCCGATCCCCGTACCGAAATCCTCCGCGAGCGCGCCCGCGCACTTGCGAAGGAAAAGGGCCGCGAAGAGGAATTCGCGCTTTACGAGCGCGTCGAACGCCTTGCCCCGAAGGTCGTGAACGAGTTCCGCGCGCGTCCGCACGAGATGTGCGCGAACGTGGACTTCTATTCCGGCTTTGTCTATGACATGATCGGCATACCGCGTGAGATGTTCACGCCGATCTTCGCTGTCGCCCGCGTGGTTGGCTGGTGCGCACACCGTCTCGAGGAGATCATCAACTGCGGCCCGATCATCCGCCCCGCATTCAAGGCCGTCGGCAAGAGCATGCCGTATGTGAAGATCGCCGATCGCGAAGGAAACAAGGAGGGATGAGATATGGCAGAACGCACTCGTGTCGTCTTCATGGGCTCCGCCGAGGTGTCGTGCGTGGCGCTCGCCGAACTGCTCAAGACCCCTTGGTTGGAGGTCGTCGGCGCGGTGACGCAGCCTGACCGTCCGGTCGGTCGTTCGCTTCGCCCCTCGGCCTGTCCCGGCAAGGCCTTCGCCGAGAAGAACGGCATTCCAGTATTCGCCCCCGAAAAGGTCAATGCGCCCGAATCGCTCGCGCACATCTGGTCATGGGCACCTGACGTGATCGTGGTCGTCGCGTACGGACAAATCCTTCGCAAGGCATTGCTAGAAATGCCCAAGTATGGCTGCGTGAACCTTCACCTCTCGCTTTTGCCGCGTCACCGCGGCGCGGCTCCCGTGAAGTGGGCCATCGCCGAGGGCGATCCGCGCACTGGCGCGACGGTCATGCTCATGGACCAGGGCATGGACACCGGCGATATCCTTGCGCAGTCGGTCGAAGACATCCTTCCGCGCGACACTGCGGAAACGCTTACGGCGCGCCTTGCCTCTCGTGGAGCGGCGCTCCTCGCCGAAACACTGCATGGGCTTGTCGAAGGGACGGTAGAGCCCACGCCCCAGAACAGCCTTGAAGCCACATACGCGCCGAAGCTCACAAAGCAAGACGGTTGTGTCACGTGGAATAGCGACGCGGCCAGGATAGTCCGCCGCATCAAGGCCTTCCAGCCCTGGCCGGGCGGGTACACGACGCTTCTCGTGACGCACGGCAATGCCGAACCAAAGCAACTTCGCGTCCGCATCTTCGAGGCCGAGGCCATTGCCCGGCGCTATAACGACAAGCCGGTCGCGCCCGGCACCATTGCCGCGGCCTCTGCTTCCGAGGGCATAGTCGTTGCCACCGAGCAAGGATCGGTCCGACTTCTCGAGATACAGGCAGAGGGTGGCCGCCGCATGTCGGCACACGACTTCCTCGCCGGCCATCATGTCCCTGTCGGTGCCAAACTGCCTTAAAAAAATGGCGCGCCGTTTTTTTAAGATAACAGATAACAGATAACAAGTGCGGCCGGGGGGCTGCGCCCCCAGGATCCCTGCGCGATTGCCGACGGCGTGGGCGCCGTCGCAACGCACACGGGACGCGCGGTCCCCCCATTTCGCCAAAATGTGGCCCGAAGGCCGGGGATCGTTCGGCCTCGACCATATCGGCCACATCGATCAATCCGATTAATTCGCCCCAATCGCCGCATCTGGAATGGGGACACACCCCGATTTTACTTTTCCAAATTTTGCCATTAAGTTCCTATATGGCGATAAGTTATTGCAGAAGCAACTCTTAAATAGTCTTGTCTGTACGGCGATTTGATAATATCTACACCAATCCTGCCGACACGGTGTCGGAACAAGGGTGGCCGCCCCGGCGTCGCAACACCGGGACGGCCGGCGGCGGCGAGGCTCATAATAGTCCAGGCGAAGAAGCCTCTGGGACAGCACAGCCCGCCGCCGCTTTGTCCAGAGGCTCAACAGTTGCATAGGTGTTCGGGGTGCGAACCCCCTTCAACCTCA
>JAZQOE010000046.1:0-3219 GCA_045627705.1 Kiritimatiellia bacterium
CTTTTCCTGCGCGCCTTCCCGTTCCTCCTCTTCGGTTCAGGGCGCAAGCCGCCTCGCATCGTCGAACTCATCGGCAAAATGCTCGCGCCAGGTGCCATCGCGATGCTGGTCGTCTATTGCTTCAGCGGGCATCTCGCAGGCGGCGGCATCGCGTCGCATGCCTACGGATACAGGGAACTTGTCGCAGGAGCGATCGTTGTCGCGCTCCAGCTTTGGCGCCGCAATCCGCTCCTCTCCATCATCACCGGCACCGCAGTGTACATGCTTCTCGTGAATCTCTGCTAACGCCCCACCCCGCTCCAAAAGGACGAAACGAGAAATAAACTTACCAATTGAAAACATCATTGCGCACAGTTAAAATAAAGATGGTTTTGATTTCAACCGATTCTTCATCAACAAACCAATAGGAGTTGTCTCATGGCTCGCAAAGTCACGATGTTCACCGGTCAGTGGGCGGACCTCCCGCTCGAACAAGTCGCAAAGTTCGCGAAGGAGTTCGGCTACGACGGCCTGGAACTCGCCTGCTGGGGCGGCCACATCGATCTCGACAAGGCGTCGAAGAGCAAGGCGTACTGCGATGACCGACTCGCCATCCTCGACTCGAACGGCATCCACAGCTGGGCTCTCGGCAACCACCTTTCCGGCCAGCTGACCTGCGACCGCATCGACGACCGCTACTACGACTGGGCGCCCGCGAAGTTCAAGGGCGACCCCAAGGGCGCGAAGAAATGGGCGATCGAGGCGCAGAAGAAGGCCGCGAAGTCCGCCGCCAATCTCGGAGTCAAGGTCGTGACCGGCTTCACCGGCTCCCCGATCTGGCACCTCCTCTACTCATTCCCGCCAGTCCCGCAGAAGATGCTCGACGCCGGCTATGCCGAGTTCGCCAAGACCTGGAAGCCCATCCTCGACGTCTTCGCCGAGAACGGCGTCCGCTTCGCCCTCGAAGTCCACCCGACGGAAATCGCGTTCGACATCGCCAGCGCCCAGCGCGCGCTCGCGGCGGTCGATAACCACCCCGCCTTCGGCTTCAACTTCGACCCATCCCACATGGGTTATCAGGGCGTTGACTACGTGAAGTTCATCCGCACCTTCCCCGACCGCATCTTCCATGTGCACATCAAGGATGCGTGGTGGGGCCATGGCGACGGCACTGTCGGCGTCTTCGGCGGCCACACCGATTTCGCCGACCCGCGCCGCTACTGGGACTTCCGCTCACCCGGCCATGGCGATGTGAACTTCGAGGAGATCATCGTCGCCCTCAACGACATCAAGTACGCCGGCCCGCTTTCGGTCGAGTGGGAAGATTCCCGCATGGACCGTTGCCACGGCGCCCGCGAGGCTTGCGCCTTCGTCCGCAAGATCGACTTCGCCCCGAGCTCGATCGCCTTCGACGCGCAGTTCGCGAACAAGTAGTCGTAACTTCAAAAGGCGGGGGCCGCAGCCGCGGCCCCCGCCTTGTTTTCATTTCAAGAGGAATATCCCAATGCATGGCGTACGAGTAGCGGCAGACCGTTGGAACTTCGAACTTGATGGCACCGGCGAATTCATTTCGCCGATCGGCGGCAACATGCTCTCGCCCGAACATCCGGTCGATGGCACGCTTTTCGACCATTTCGACGCCGCGGAATGCGACCGCCGCTTCGGCATTCTCGCCGACCACGGTTTCAACTGCGTACGCCAGGCAATCGGCGTGAACAACGTCTTCGATCCCGCCACCGGTCTCAAGGCCGAAGGGATGCGCAACTGGGACACCTTCATCGCCCTCGCCGAAAAACACGGCGTTTACCTGATGCCGGTCGGCGGATATGTTGGCGGCAACGACTGGTTCGATGTCGAAAAGCTGGCCGACAACGGAAAGTCCCTCGAAGAATCGTGCGCCTTCTGGGATGCCTTCGTCGGCCACTTCGCAGGGCATCCCGCAATCTGGGCATGGGACCTCCGCAACGAATTGCTCTACTGGGCGCGCCCGCATTCCGTTCCAAAGGGACACCCCGACGAAATGCGCGTCGCCGCGATGATCCGCGACGAATGGCCCACATGGCTTGAACACCGCTATGGCACCGTCGCGGCGATGAACCGCTGCTACAATTCGCATTTCTCATCGTTCGCCGACGTGCCTGGCTCAGTCGAGTTCATCGACAAGCCATACGATCTCTGCGCCTTCGATTTCAGGAACTACCTCAACGACCGCGGTTACGCCTGGTGCAAGCGACAGTGCGATGTGATCCGCGCCGCAAGCCCGAAGCACATGGTCGTCTCAGGCAACAATTCATGGCTCTCGCCCGACCAGGAGCTCTTCCTCTCGAATGGCTTCCACAACCGCGCGGTTCACGATCTTTTCGATTTCGTCACACACCACCCCTACCCCGCATGGCAGGCCGTTCCGGGAGGACGCGGCGATCCGCTCGATGGCGGCGCGCCGCTCCGCTACTGGCTTAACGCCTGCATCGCGATGTCGCGCTTCGACCACTACAACAAGCCCGTCGTCATCCAGGAATTCGGATGGTACGGCGGCGGCACCTCCGCGTTCCTGTGTCCGCTGCCCTTCCGCACCGAGAAGCAGCACGCGGACTACATGCGGATGTTGATCGACGCGCTCGCGCCGCACTCGAACGGCTTCGTGAACTGGCCTCTCTTCGACATGCCGAAGGCGAAGGACATCTCGAACCACGGCGGGATATTCACCGCCGATGGCGGCACGAAGGAACTCACGAAGGTATTCGAGGAAATCGCGGGACGCGTCATCGGCAAGCCGCAAAAGCGCGTCCGCGCAACGACTACGCTGACCTATTCCCTGCTCGCGCTCTACACCTGCCGCGAATACCAGGACAGGATGTGGGACGAAGTAAACGACGTCATCTCCTCGGGAGAGACGCCCGACTTCCAGTTCATCTAAACCGTATCTCTTCGCTGATTGGCCATAGGTTTACGCGGCACATTGTGACAGTTTGACACCTGGCCCCGATTACATTGGGGTCTTTCGCTCTTGACCCACTTGCAATCGCCGGCGGCGTTTCGTATAATATATGGACTATTAGTCCACAATAGGAAGGAACGACAAGCATGAGCCAGATACCTCCGGAGATAGCCCGCTTCCGCAAGCCGGGCACGCAGATCAAGCGCATCAATGGGCGCTACTACCTCGCCAGGGTGACGAGCCGGTGGGATCCCGCCGCGAAGAAGGTCAGGAAGGTCTTCCTCGAACACCTCGGCACGGTG
>JAZQOE010000047.1:0-6696 GCA_045627705.1 Kiritimatiellia bacterium
GTTGTTTGCCGAAGGCGTGAATTCCGTCCAGGACCAGGTGTTGGTCGTCCAGACAGGTGCCGCGTTGAGAACTGCGGCGGCGGTGATGCCAAGAGCGGATGCGACAAGTCGTTTTGTGAATGTCTTCATGGTGGAATAGTAGTTCTTTTCTACGATTAACCGCAATGGAATAATTGCAAAAAAAACGGCGCGCCGTTTTTTGCCTCCTTGACGCATTGCGAATGGAGTGTATGCTTTCCCTTCCGAGGCACACCATGGATTACGAAATTTTCGATTTCCACACGCATCCGTTCCTGACCAACGAAGAAAACATCTGCAGCCACATCGCGTATTGCGACATGGGTGTTGACCAAACGCCCGGCTATCTGCGCAGTCTCGGCATCAGCGGAATTGCCGGATCGGTATTCGGGCGCTGTAACGGGCGTTGGAGCGAAATCGCGCTCCTCAACGACCATGCGTTGCGCCTGCGCGATCGCTATGGCGATTTCTATGTTCCGGGATTCCATGTGCATCCCGCTTTCGTAGATGAATCGTGCCGTGAAATCGAGCGCATGGCCGCGCAAGGCGTGCGACTCATCGGCGAACTGGTTCCATATGCGCAAGGGTGGGACGACTATTCTTGTCCAGGTTTTTCGGTGATTCTCGACGAGGCGACGCGCCATGGCATGGTCGTGAGCTTCCATGGAATGAACGAAGATTCGATGGATCGCATGGTTCAGGCGCATCCCGGCACGATCCTCATTTGCGCTCACCCTGGCGAATACGATGGGGTGGTACGTCACTTCGCGCGGATGAAGATGAGCAAAAACTATTATCTCGATTTGTCTGGCGCGGGCTTGTTCCGTCACGGCATGCTGCGCCATGGCATCGACGAATTTGGCGCGGAACGTTTCATCTTCGGTTCCGATTTCCCGACATGCGGACCCGCGACCTACATTGGCGCCGTGGCTCTCGACCCACTCTACTCCGACGAAGAGAGGCGCTTGGTTTTCAGCAAGAATGCCAGGCGGCTGCTGGGCATTTGATGGTTACCCGAGAGAGGAGGCAATCTTCCTGACCTGCTCGCGGTCGTCGAAATGGATTGTCTTGCCGGCGAACTCTTGATAGTCCTCATGGCCCTTGCCGGCGATGAGGACGACATCCCCCTGCCTGCTGGCCTTGATCGCTTTTCCGATGGCGACAGCGCGATCTGGCTCGACCTCCCATGACGCGCTTTCCGGAAGACCGGCGATAATTTCGCGGATGATTGCGTTGGGGTCTTCCGTGCGGGGGTTGTCGGATGTGACGATCGCATGGTCGGCGAGGCGGCCGACGACGGCCCCCATCTTCGGGCGCTTTGTACGGTCGCGGTCGCCGCCGCATCCAAAGACGCATATCAGGCGGCCCTTCGTGATTTCGCGGAGCGCGGTGAGAACCTTGAGCAGGGCGTCGTCCGTGTGGGCGTAGTCAACGAAGAAAGTCGCGGGAAGCTTTGTCGGAACGACTTCGAGGCGTCCCCAGCGCGGTTCCGCGGCGTTGAGCACGCGCGCGACGGATTCCAGCGTCGCCCCTCCGGCGGAAACCGCGAGTGCCGCGGCGCAGAGCATGTTCGCCACGTTGTGGCGGCCTAGCAGGCGCGCGTGGATTTTAATCTCGCCTTGCGGCGTGGCCATTTTGAAGACAGAGCCTTTGGCATCAAGGGCAATCTCCCCTGCGCGCCATGTATTGGCGGCATCGAAACCGAATGTCTCGACCTTGACGCCGAGTTGCGTCATTTCCCCTGCGAGGCGTCGGCCGTATGGGTCGTCGCCATTCACCACTGCGACGCCCTTGCCTGGATTCATCGCGGCGAGCTGGAGGAAGAGACCGCGCTTCGCCTGGAAGTAGTTCTCGAAATCGTGATGGTAGTCGAGATGGTCCTGCGACAGGTTCGTGAAAGCGGCGGCGGCGAGACGCATCTCGCCGGTGCGGTGCTGGATGATGCCGTGGGACGATGCTTCGACAACCGCGGAATCGCATCCAGCATCGCGCATGGACTTGAGCATCGACTGCAGTTCGCAGGCGTCGGGGGTGGTGCGCGACGACGCGATCTCGCGCTCGCCGTATTCGCATTGGACGGTCGTCATCAGGCCCGTGTTCCGTCCCGCGGCGCGGAGGATTTCACGGAGGAGCCAGCAGGTCGTCGTCTTGCCGTTCGTGCCTGTCACAGTGAACACGTCCATTGAATCGGCGGGATTGCCGGCGGTCGCCGCCGCGAGGTGGGCGAGGGCAAGGCGTGAATCCGCAACCTGTATCCAGCGCCCGGAGGCCGCGGCCGGTGCGGCGGATGCCGGCGATTCGCTTACTATCGCCACTGCGCCGCGCTCCACCGCCTGCGGGATGTATTGGAGGCCGTTGTCCTTCACGCCTCGAACCGCCACGAAAACGCTGCCTGGATGAATCCTCCGGGAGTCGCACTGGACATCGGATACCTCAAGCCCATCTGGGGCGAATCGTTCGATGACTTCGATCCCCTTGAGCATTTCCGACAGTTTCATGTTTTGGCTCCTTTCAGTTTGCGGCGACCGCGTCGTCGGGATGCGGCGAGGATGGCGGCACGGCGAGATATTGGAGGGTTTCCGACGCGATCCGCGCAAAGACAGGCGCAGCGACAGAACCGCCCTGGTGCTTCAATCCCTTGGGATTCTGGCATACCACGACCATTGCGAATTCTGGATGGTCAGCGGGGACGAACCCGGCGAACGTCGCCCAGTAGCTCGAGGAGGAATACCGCCCGTCGATCACCATCTGCGCCGTTCCCGTCTTGCCCGCGATACGGTAGCCAGGGATTTTTATGCGCGCCGCCGTTCCGCCCTTGCGGGTGACGCCTTCGAGCATCAGCGCCATTTTCTCCGCGGTTTCAGGCCGGAGGGGATGGCCCTTTACCCTCGGCTCGTTTCGCAGCAGGACAGTTCCATCGCTTGCGACGATCCTGTCGATGACGTATGGCTGCATCATCGTGCCGTCATTCGCGATCGTGGCGTATGCGCCGACCATCTGCGCCGCGGTGACCGCGACGCCTTGGCCGATCGCGATGCGCGTCGGACTGACCTTCTCCCATTTCGCATGGGGACGGAGCAGCCCGCGCGTTTCAGGAAGGCCGATTCCGACCACGGACCCGACTCCAAGTGCGCGGAGATACCCTTCAAGGCGGGCGTTGCCCAGTTCAAGCGCAATCTTCGCGGTGCCGATATTGCTGGATTTCGCGATGATGTCGGCAACTGTGATTATGCCAGTCGGATGGTCGTGAAGCGTATGCCCGCCATAAACCCATGCGCCATTTTCAACGTTGACCAGCGAATTCGGGTTTACGATCCCCTCGTTTACCGCGCCGGAGACGGTGAGCGTCTTCATCGTCGATCCAGGCTCGTACTGCGCCGCGATGGGATTGCTGCGCCTGCATGGGTCGTTGCCGCGAATGTTCACGCAATCGTTCAAGTCGAAATCGGGCATTGACGCAATCGCGATGATTTCGCCGGTCGATACCCGCTGCATTATCGCCCATGCCGTGTCGGTCTCGAATTCCTCCATCGCCGCGCGCAGTTCGCGCTCCATGACGAACTGGATTCGCGAGTCGATGGTAAGGTGGATGTCCGCGCCCGGAGTGGGTTCGATCGTAGCGCCGCGCAACTCCCTGACCTCGGCGCCATGCGCGTCAAGGACAACCTTCTTCTGTCCCGCGGCCCCGCGGAGATACTTGTCGTAGGCAAGCTCGATGCCGGCCGCGCCATTGCCTTCGAGATTGATGTGCCCAAGCACCTGTGAAAGGCGCTCGCCCTGCGGGTAGTTGCGGACAAAGATGTCGTCCTTGATCAGGAACAGCCTTGCGGGAATCTTGTTGACCGAGCCTTTTTCGACGAAGGCGACAACTCCATAGTCGAGCGTGCGACCGATGGGATAACCGCGATTCTTGCGGGCGCATGCCTTGTTGAACAGCTCGAGGATTTCGTCGATGTCCTTGTCGATGTACTGCGATAGCGCCTCGGCCGCGGCCAGTCTGTTCGTCCCCTCTGGCAACATCATGTAATCCACCGAAATGTCCCATGCCGGCAGATTGAGCGCGAGCGGTTGATTCTTGTTGAAGCTGTCGTATATCCTGCCGCGCGGCGCGGGCAGGTGTATGGTTCTGGTATGGGTAATGGGCTTGCTTTTCTTGACCTGCAGATGATACAGCCTTACGACCATTCCGCCCATCCACAGCGCAAGCAGGCCGGAGAATAGTACCATCAGCCAGCCTTCGCGCTTGCGGGACATCATTTGCATTCTATTTTGCACGTGCGACAGCCCACTCTCCCGCATTGTACCGCTGCGGATGCGCCACATCGACTGAAAGCGCCACGCGCTGGTCTGGACGCGCGGGAAGCATGCTGATGCCATGGCGGTTCATCGCCTGGTCGAAACGCCCGTGCGAAAGCATGTTCGCCCACTTGTTTTCCTCTTGGCCACGTTGGATCTCGAGATCTTTCTTTGCCTGCTCAAGCGCCTCGATCTGCTTGCCAAGCTCGCGGTTCGTAACCGTGAGTTTGCTGTTTACCGCGACGCATACGAGGATTGTCACCGCGATTACCGCGCCGAAGGCCGTTTTCCAGTTCAGGATGAATTCATGGGCCAAGTGGTTGCGGTTCGTCCCGTGGACGCACGCCATGCGCTTGCGCGGCGCGGAGGATGCCTTGCCGGAATCTTCCGAATGCGTGAAATATGCGGATGAAAGATAGCTGTTCTGCTTGATCATTATGCAGTCTCCCGAAGTTCAAAAGCGTTTGCGCCGTCTGCCAGGCGGCGTATCGCGCGCAGTTTCGCCGAGCGCGCGCGGGGGTTGTCTTCGATCTCGGCGTCGGTTGGCAAAAGCGGATGGCGCAGGACCCACGCCGCGGCTGGAAGTTCTCCCTCCCAGCGCGAACCGCCCTGCTGGAGCGACTTTTCCGCGCCGACATGCGCCGCGAAAAATTGCTTCACGATCCTGTCGCTTAGGCTTTCGAAGCTGATTACGGCGAGAACTCCGCCAGGCTTGAGGATCGAAAGCGCACCTTCGAGCGCCGCCTGGAGCGAGGGGAGCTCGCCGTTTACCGCCATGCGGAGGGCCTGGAAGGTGCGCGTGGCGGGATGGCGCCCGTTGCGGCGCCCAATAAGCTTTTCGACGAGTTCGGCAAGGCGAGCCGTCGTCTCGATCGGCCGCGCTTCGTCTTCGCGCTTCAGCATCTTCGCGATGCGGCCGGCCTGCGGCTCCTCGCCAAGTCTGCGCAGGATTTCCGCAAGCGATCCCGCATCGAGACGGTGCAGGAGCTGCGCCGCGGTTTCGCCGCGGGTCTGGTCCATGCGCATGTCGAGCGGGCCATCCTCGCGGAAGCTGAAGCCACGCTCCGGCAGGTCGAGTTGGAAGGATGAGACTCCAAGGTCCATCACTACGCCATCGACCGCATCGAATCCGTTTGCGAGCGCGATCTCGCGGATGTCCGCATGGTTGCCGTGGGCGAGGGTGACCTTGCCGGGAATCGCGCCAAGGCGTCTTCCGGCGGTTTCAAGTGCGAAGGTGTCGCGGTCGATTCCAAGCAGACGGGCTTCTGCGCCGGCGCGGCGGAGTATCTCGGCCGAATGGCCGCCACCGCCAAGCGTCGCATCGACATAGGCACCGCCTGGAATCACTCCCAGGCTGTCCACTGTCTCACGCAGCAAAACTGTCACATGCTCGCTCACTCGTTCCTCTTCCCTCGCACGCGCACTCGCGCGTAGCGCACTGAAACCATCTTCAAACCTTGTACAAATCCAAACTATAGGCCAAGTGCCTTCAACGCCTCGGCCAGTTCGTTCTGATCGACACCCTTCGTTTCCGGACACCTCTCCGGCGCCCACAGGTGAATCTTGAAGCCCATGCCCACCATTGCGACCTTGTCCTTCAACCCAGCCCATTCGAGCAACCCGTCGCGGATACGGATACGCCCCTGCACGTCAACAGGCAAATGCTCCGCATATTTCGTGAGGGTGGCGAACGCCGCATCCATCCTGCCGTTGAAGAGACCGCCCTCCTTGGGCTTGGGGAGCATCTCCGACAAAATGTTGACAGGTATGAGGTTGAGACACTTCAAAACCGGATCCGGCAAGACATAGACATAGCGCGGTCCGCCCATGACATCCCTCCATCCGGCAGGGATCGTCAGGCGCCGCTTCGGGTCCAACGCATGCTCGATGCGACCCATAAAAGCCGCACCTGCAATAGGTTGACCAATCTTGTCCTGTTCTGTGTCCACAATTTGACTTTTTGTGACACCATTCAACATTTTCTGACACCGAATGTCCAGCGAAAACTCTCGAATTCTAAATTTTGCTTAAAAGGACTGATTTTTGACCTTGATTTTTGACATGGTGATTTTTGACATGGTAGTTGATAAATGAGAAAAGGCGGTGATTTTTGACATGGTAGTTGATAAACCGTATCTCTTCACTGATTGGCCATAGGTTTACGCGGCACATTGTGACAGTTTGACACCTGGCCCCGATTACATTGGGGTCTTTCGCTCTTGACCCACTTGCAATCGCCGACGACGCGCAGAAAATATACTCGACCTACAAGATCCGGGAGGAGGTCGAACAGGTCTTCGACACATACAAGTCGGAGGAGGACTTCGCCACAACCGGCATGCACAGCTCGGAGACGCAGGAGGCGTGCCTCTTCCTGAACCA
>JAZQOE010000048.1:0-11193 GCA_045627705.1 Kiritimatiellia bacterium
CGGATGGTAAACATCCTCTTGTCTATCGCTGGCATATTGCCCATTGTCTGTTCCTTCCTTCCTTTGTGGCACATCGGTGGACAACGCGCGAAGATTAGCACGGGTGAGTTCACCCCGTCAAGCGGAAATTTTCAAAAATCACAAATTTTTTCAAAAAGCGGTGACGGAGGGCGGCGCGAAGTGTTATTATTCACGCTGTTCCCCGGCGGGTGCCGGGGCGCGTTTTGGGGTGGCTGCCCGGGTGACACGGGTGACAGACCCCGGAACATGTTTACAAAATCGCGTGGTTTTTTTAACCAAAAACACGCAAAAACCGCTTGTTTTCGATGATTATTTGTGTCTGGCGTGGCTCCGGAGCTGAAGGTTGCGGGTTCGACCCCCGCCAGGCGCACCATCCTCACGACAAACGATAACACAAGGAAGTCCATCATGTTCAACCTGAAGGAAGCCAAGACTTCGGTGAAGACCGAAATAGTCGCTGGCGTCACGACGTTCATGGCCATGGCCTACATCCTGGCTGTCAACCCCAACATCCTCTCAGCTTCAGGCATGCCCGCTGGCGGAGTATTCATCGCCACTGCGCTCGCTTCATTCGTTGGCACGATGCTCATGGCCCTAATGGCGAACTATCCCTTCGCCCTCGCCCCTGGCATGGGTCTCAATGCTTTCTTTGCGTTCGTGGTCTGCGGCGCGATGGGCTATAGCTGGCAATATGCCCTGCTCGCCATCTTGGTCGAAGGCCTCATCTTCCTTCTCCTTTCGGTTACGCCCGTGCGAGAAGGCATCTTCAATTCGATCCCCTTCTCGCTGAAGAAGGCCGTGGCTGCGGGCATTGGCCTTTTCATCACCTTCATCGCCCTCCAGAGCGCCAAGGTAATCATCGACAACCCCGCCACGCTAGTGGGTGTCGCGAAGTTCAATGGCGCGACATTCCACACCGCCGGCGCATGGGCGCTTCTCGCCCTTGTCGGCATGCTTCTCATCGGCATAATGGTAGCCCGCAAGGTCCAGGGCGCGATCCTCATCGGCATCTTCGCGACATGGGTCATCGGCATTCTTGCCGAGCTAGCCGGCCTCTATCGTCCCGATCCCGCCTCTGGCTTCTTCTCCACGATTCCGCACTTCGGCTCCTACTTCTCCACTCTCAAGGGAACCTTCACCGAGTTCGGCACGACCTGCGGCGCCGTCTTCCACCCGGATTCATGGACGCTCCGTGGCTCCGATGCAACTGGCTGGGCGCTCGTTAAGTCGCTGAGCTTCTTCTCCATCATGTTCGCCTTCTTCTTCGTCGATCTTTTCGACACGCTCGGCACGCTTATCGGCTGCGCGATGAAGGGCGACCTCCTTGACAAGGATGGCAAGCTCGAGCGCATCTCCGGCGCCCTTTACGCCGATTCCATCGCCACCTGCGTCGGCGCCATCTTCGGCACCTCCACGACCACGACCTACGTCGAGTCCGCTTCCGGCGTCGCCGCCGGCGGCCGTACCGGTCTCACCGCCGTGACTACCGCAGTACTCTTCCTCCTCGCGATCGTCTTCTCTCCGATCTTCCTCGCGATTCCTGGATTCGCAACCGCGGCGGCCCTCCTGATCGTTGGCTTCTACATGATCCAGTCGATCGCCGGCATCGATTTCAACGATCCGTGCGAAGGCATTCCAGCCTTCATCTGCATCGCCGCGATGCCTCTCACCTACTCGATTTCCGACGGCATCATGTTCGGCGTAATCTCGTATGTGGTCGTGAATCTCTTCGCCGGCAAGGCCAAGAAGATCCACCCGCTCATGTACGTCCTGGCCCTCGTCTTCATCGCCAAGTACGCGCTGATGTAATTCTTATGCGCATTTCAAGGCCCCCCGATTGCCATCCGCGATCGGGGGGCCTTTCTTGTTTTCTGGAAGGAATTTACGAGAAAAAACGTCTGTCCCAGCAACTTAAATAGTCTGTCCCTTTAAGCAAAAATACATATTTCCTTTGACATTATGAACGAATATTCATATATTGAACGTAAATTCATGAAAGCGAGGGTAGCGCCTTGAAAAAGAAAATCATCATCGTTTTGGTTGTTGTCGCGGCGGCATGCGGGGCATGGTGGCATTTCGGCACTGGGAAGAAACATGTCGATGCGGAGATGAGCGTGCGCTACGATACCGCCAAGGTGACGCGCGGAGATGTCGCCAGCACAATCGCCGCCTCCGGCACAATCGAGCCGGAGGAACTGATCGATGTCGGTTCGCAGGTTAGCGGCAAGATTATCGAGTTCGGCAAGGACCTCGTCGGCGCGGAAGTCGATTACTGCTCGGCTGTCACGAATGGGATGGTGCTTGCGCGGATCGACGATGTCACATACCTTGCCGATCTCGATGTCGCCCGCGCGCAGCTCGAAAGCGCAGAGGCGTCCGTGGCATCCGCGAAGGCGAACAGCGCCAAGGCCCAGGTCGATCTCGACCACGCCCGCAAGGATCTCGAACGCGCGAAAAGCCTGCTCGAAAGTTCCGTTATGACGCAGAGCGATTTCGATTCGTACCAGGCGAGCTGCGAATCGGCCGAGGCGCAGGCGAATGTTTCCGCGGCTTCGATACGCCAGGCCGAGGCGCAGGTTGTACAGGCGCGCGCCTCGCTTGAAAAGGCGGAGCGCAATCTCGGCTACTGCACGATTACCGCGCCAGTCGATGGCGTGGTTGTCGATCGCCGCGTGAACATGGGACAGACCGTGGTTTCGTCGATGAGCGTGAGTTCGCTTTTCCTCGTCGCCAAGGACCTCCGTCACATGCGCATCTGGGCCGCGGTTAACGAGGCCGATATCGGTCAGATCAAAGAAGGCCAGGGTGTCGCGTTCTCCGTCGATACCTTCCAGGGCCGCGTTTTCCGCGGCACCGTGCGCCGCGTTCGCCTGAATGCTACGATTACCTCGAATGTCGTGACCTACACAGTCGAAATCGATTGCGACAATCCAGACAACACGCTTCTCCCCTATCTCACCGCGAATGTCGAGTTCGAGACGGCGGTCGAACGCGGCGCGCTTGTCGTCCCGTCCCGCGCCCTGCGCTTTGCGCCCCAAGGCGCGCCCCAACCTCACGCGAAGGAAGGCGAGGGCGTTGTCTGGATCGCGCCATCCGTCGCTGGCGGCGCGCCGCGTCCCGTGCCCGTGAAGGTGTTGCTGAACAATGGCTCCGATGCCGCGATTGAGCCGATCCATGCCGACGAGATCGCCGAGGGCGCCGAGGTCGTGACCAAGGCCACGATCGCGTCGTCCACCGCCGGCGGCATGCCGACAGGCGCGCCAGATGGCGCATCCGCCGACAATGGCGGCACCCAGAATCCCTTCATGCCGAAGATGCCAAAGCCGCGGAAGGGCGGGTTCCGCGGTCCTCCGCACTGAGTGCGCTTGTCGTGAACGCATGCGGGAGGACAACATCATGTCACTCATTTCCCTCAAGGATATCACGAAGACATACCATCTTCCCGGCGGCATCGATGTGCCGGTGCTTAAGGGCGTGACGCTTTCCATCGAGACTGGCGACCTCGTCGCGTTGATGGGCGCCTCAGGTTCCGGCAAGTCCACGCTGATGAACATCCTCGGCTTTCTCGACACGCCATCTGGTGGAACCTACGAGTTCGACGGACGCGAGGTTTCGCGCATTTCGTCGGACGACCGCGCGTACATCCGCGGACACCGCATCGGCTGGGTCTTCCAAAGCTTCAATCTGCTCGCCCGCACTTCCGCCCTGCAGAATGTGCTCATGCCGCTCGACTACCATCGCGGCCCGCGCAAATCGCGCTCCGAGGAAATCGCCAAGGCCAAGTCGCTCCTTTCTATGCTCGGACTCGACGGACGCATGGACCACACGCCGGCGCAGCTTTCGGGCGGACAGCAACAGCGCGTCGCCATCGCCCGCTCGCTGATCAACGATCCCGACATCCTGTTCGCAGATGAGCCGACAGGCAACCTGGATTCCATCACCACCGTCGAAATCCTGAACCTTTTCCGCAAGTTGAACGAGGAACGCGGCATCACGACCGTGATCGTCACGCACGATGCGGAGGTCTGCGACTACACAAAGCGCACGATCCATGTGAAAGACGGGGTGGTCGTATGATCCAGACGCTCGTTACCGCGCTCACCGCGCTGCGCCGCAACATCACGCGCTCGCTGCTCACAATGCTGGGAATCGTCATCGGCATCGCCGCCGTGATCACCATGATGGAAATCGGCAACGGCGCCGCAAGCCAGATTGCATCGTCGATCTCGAACATGGGGTCGAACGTGCTCATGATCATGCCGGTCGCCATTTCCACAGCCGGCGTTTCGACGGGTTCCGGCACCGGCATCACGCTCACTAGTCAGGACTGCGACGAGATTATCAGGGAATGTCCGTCGGTCCGCGCGGCGACGCCCGTGGTGCGCGGCGCTTCCGTCCAGGCGATATACGGGTCGAAGAACTGGCAGCCCAGCCGCGTCGATTCCGGCTCCGAACAGTTCTTCGATGTGAACGAATGGATTATCGCGGACGGTTCGGCCTTCACGGCGCGCGATGTCTCATCGTCCGCGACCGTGTGCGTGCTTGGGCAGACCGTGGTCGATAACCTCTTCGGCGACGAATCGCCAGTCGGCCGGCGCATCCGCCTGAACAACGTGATCTTCACCGTTGTCGGAGTCCTCGGGTCAAAGGGCGCGAACCTGATGGGCATGGACCAGAACGACGTGATCGTGGTGCCGTGGACGACCATGCGCAACCGCCTTTCGCGTGGCGGTGGCATGGCGAGTTCGGGCGGCGGCGCATCCGGCTACTCGCGCGGCGACACCTATCCCACTTCGTCGGTGAAACTCTACCCGTCGCGCGATGCGACGCAATCGGCAAATTATCTGATGCCGATCCGCTTCAACAATATCAACCAGATCATGTGCTCGGCGGTTTCGGCCGACAAGATTCCCGATGCGATCAACGAAATCACCGATTTGCTACGCGCGCGGCACCGCATCCCCGAAGGCGGCGAAGACGATTTCGAAGTGCGTGACATGAGCGAGTTGCTTTCCGTGCTTACATCGACATCGACCCTCATGACTTCGCTTCTGCTGATTGTGGCGCTCATTTCGCTCGTAGTCGGCGGCGTGGGCATAATGAACATCATGCTTGTTTCGGTAACGGAGCGCACCCGCGAAATCGGATTGCGCATGGCGGTCGGCGCACGCTCGCGCGACATCCTCACACAGTTCCTCGTCGAAGCGCTGATACTATGCCTCTCCGGAGGAATTGTTGGAATCGGCGCGGGGCGCCTCTGTTCGATACTCGTCTCGCACTTCAAGAACTGGCCGGTCGAGCCATCGATGTCCGCAGTCGCGCTTTCGGTCGTTGTCTCCGCGCTGATCGGCGTGGGATTCGGCTTTTACCCCGCCCTTCGCGCCTCGCGCTTCAACCCGATCGACGCCCTCCACTACGAATAAACGCCATTGTTCAGCCGCTTTCGCCATCTATCGGCGCTCTGCCTCGCAATTGACAACCGCCTTTCGCATGAGTACAATTACTGGTCATTTTCCAAATTGTTTTTCGCAGAAAGAAGGTGCCTCTTGAGTTTCATGGAGCCGTTGCTGGCGTTGCAGGAAATCGATGGACAAATCAGGGAGTTGCAGCACGAAATCCGCGACATCCCCGCGCGCAAGGATGACGAGAAGGGGCGCCTCAGCGATACCGCCGCGAAACTCGAAGACGCCCGCGCCCGCAAGATGGACATCCAGGCCAGGATCGACGAGGCACAGCAGGAGATTGCCGCCCAGCAGGAACAGATCAAGAAGTTCCGCCAGCAGCAGGCCACGCTCAAGACGAATCAGGAATTCCGCGCAATGGACACCCAGATCAAGTATTGCGAGGAAGAGATCGCCACCCAGGAGGGCATCGTCGCCGAATCCCAGGCGCAGCTCCCTCCGGTCGTGGAAGAGATTGAGATGATCCAGGTGAAGTACGACGAGGAGAAATCCGGCGTCGATGCGAACATCGCGGAACTCGAGGATCGCCAGGCGCAGGCGGCCGAGATGCTTGGCCAGCTCGAAAAAGAGCGCGCGGAGGCCGTCACGAAGGTTCCGGCGCAGCAACTTTCATATTACACCCGCCTCAGCAAGTCGCGCTGGCCGGTGGTCGTTCCCCTCGAAAACGGCAGCGTCTGCGGCGGATGCCACCTTGTCCAGCCGCCGTCCGCGGCCCATCTTCTCAAGCGCAACAATGTGCTCGTCGCCTGCCAGATGTGCGGGCGTCTTCTCTGCGAGGAATAGTTTTTCGTTGTCTGGCCTTCGACGCGGATTGCGAGCGGTCGCTCCGGCTTCGGCTGGGGAGGAAAGTCCGGACTCCATAGGGCGGGATGTCCCGTGGTCAACGCGGGAAGGGCGCCGCGATAACGGCGCCGATGGAAAGTGCCACAGAAAACAAACCGCCTTCCGCTTCGGCGGGAGGCAAGGGTGAAAAGGCGGTGCAAGAGACCACCGGGTCCGCGCGAAAGCAGGGCCGCATGGCAAACCCCATCCGGAGCAAGATCAAATAGGGAGGTGAGGCGCGGCCCGCGCCGTTCGGTTCGCCGATAAATCTCCGGGTTGATCGCGTTAGAAAAATGATCGCACGTCAGCGATGACGACAGAATCTGGCTTATGAACTTTCCGCGTCGAACGGCCTTTTTCAATTCTCCATGGATGCTAGCCGCCTGCATCGTTGCGGCGATCGCTTCCGCTTCGCTGATTGGCGCCCGCGTCGCGAATCTGTTCGTGACATACGCCCCCGACGATCATGATTCGCCTTCGAGTCCAGGCGAAGTCCAACCGCTCTCGGTCATCGCCATTCCTTCCAGCCTGGCTACCGCGCTCAAGCCTTCCGCGATCGTTCCGCGCGGGCCAACGGTTCAACTCTCGATGCGCTTCCGCCTAGTCGGTTCGATGTCGTCTGGCGCAGGGGATACGGAGGTGTGGACTGTGATTCTCGAGGACAGCCAGCTCCATCGGCAGCTTCGTGCGAAGCCCGGCGATGAAATTCTCCCGCACTGCAAGGTCATCGAGACAGGTTCGTCATTCGCGCGTGTCGATACGCCCGACGGCGAGCAGATTATCGGACGCGGCGAAATGGCTTCGCCTCGCAATGCCGCGCGCATTGCTTCTCGTGGCGACAGCGGAAGCGGCGACGGCGACGGCCTCGATGCGTTTGGCGGGCGCCAAATCGAAGAGCATCGCTGGGAGTTCTCGCGCGAGGCGCTGATGGACTACTACCGCGAGCTCATGGAGAATCCAGATCGGCTTGTCACGGTGTTCGATTCCCTCGAACCGAATTACACAAGCGAAGGCAAGATCGACGGCTATCGCCTGAATGTCCTTGGCGAAGCGGAATTTTTCAAGTCTGTCGGATTCAATCAGGACGACATCGTGCGCGTCGTGAATGGCGTCGAAATGACCAACCGCCGCCGCGCCGAAAGCTTCATCCGCCGAGTTGTCGAGGATGGACTCGACACGCTCGTAATCGAATACGATCGTGGCGATGAAAAACTCAAGAACATCTACCAGACGTTCTAATGCGCTTCATCCGATGTCCATGGCGACAATCGGGTTCCATGGCTTCCATCTCCAGTGGCGGATTGCCGCTAGCACTTGAGGAGGATATCCATCAAGTCACTGCCGGCGAGATGGCCAAGGGCACCCGCTGGACAAGACGCCTCATCGTATGTCTGCACTGAATCGGGCGTCCAACCTGGACGGCGGATGGCGACAGGCACGGGCGTACGCGTGTGGCGGCCAAGCGCCAGCGGAACGGGATGGTCAGGGAGGACGGCGTATGTAACGTCGTCGCCCGCGCCAGCCATGGCGCGGCCCACGAGTCGCTTGTCGAAATCCTCGAGCACCTTGAGTTTCAGCTTGAGATCCTGCGCATGCGAGACTTCGTCGGTCGCCTCGATGTGCACATAGACGAAGTCATATTTCTTGATTGCTTCGACGGCGGCATCGGCCTTCGCCTCGTACGCGGTGTCGATGTAGCCTGTCGCGCCGGGCACGCGGATCACATCCATGCCAAGGCAGCGCCCTAGGCCGTTGATCACATCCACGGCGGAAATCACGGCGGCCTTGACGCCATAGCGCTCGGTGAGGCTGTGGATTGCGCCGGCGCGGCCGCCGCTCCACGGCCAAATGCCGTTGGCCTTGCGTCCGCGGAGAACCACGGAAGCGCGCGCGATGAGTTCGTTGAGCATCGCCGATGTGCGTTCGCCGGCTGGCGCGGTGGGATGCGGAAGATGCTCTGCGACGACATTGCCGGAATTATCGTCGGGCTTTTCGCATTTCACGTCGGCGGTGAATTCCGCGCCCTTCAAAACGAGCAGGCAGCGATAGCTCACGCCCGGATAGAAGTGCACGGATGGCGTGGCGAGCGACTTGTTGAGCAGGTCGATCGTCTCCACTGCATCGGCTTGCGCAATATGGCCGCCGGAGAAATCCGCGAGGCGACCATCGTCGCCGACGGAAACGAGGTTCATGCGGAAGCAGACGGAGTCCGGCGGAAGCGCGAGGGCTTGCCCGGCGGCCTCGAGTGGGCCGCGTCCGCAGAATTCCTTGGCGAGGTCGCATCCGAGTACGGACATGTTCGCGACGTCGCTGGAAGTCGGGAAGGCATCCGGGAGGGTGAACATCGTGCCGCAGCGGCCCTCGCGCGCGATGCGGTCCATCGCGGGAGTATCCGCGACCATGAGCGGGGTGCGTCCGCCGAGTTCCTGCATGGGTTCGTCGGCCATGCCGTCGCCGAGGAAGAGAATCGTCTTCATTTGAAATGCGCTTTCCGGATTCGATTGCCGTCATGGGCGCGAAAAAACGGCGCGCCGTTTTTTCGCGTTTGGCGGACAGGTGTTTTGCTATGCGAGATAGATGCGTTCGACGAGAATGTCGGTCTTGCGGGGACGCACGACAATCTCCTCGAGTTGGATGTCTTGTGGCGCCGTGGGCGTCTTCATGTCGTCGAGGGCCTGGCGAAATTCCGCCTGCAGCGCCTCGTAGCGTTCGGCCTTGATGCGCGCGGATTCTTCGGCGGCGGCGACATCCTGCGACTCCTTCGAGATCTTGCTGGCGGTACGCGCCGTCGTACTGGCGCGCGAAACGGTGCCGATCATGCCCTTGCCACGTCCGAGCAAGGCGCCAAGGATTGTCGCGCCAAGCGAAAGTCCGGTGGACATCTGCTTCTCGCGCTTCTGCGCCCTTTCGCGGACTACCTTGTCATCGGCCTGGCGCTTTGCATCGGCGGCGCGGTCGAGTTTGACCTTGTATGCCGCGGTGAGCTTTTCGATTTCGGCATCGCGGCGTTCGCGGTGGAATTGCGCGGCGCGCACGCGGAAGTCGCCCTCGGATTCGCATGGCGACGAACTGATCTTCGCGACTGGATCACGCCACATCGTGAGCGTGCAGTCCTGGTAGATTTGCGAGGCCAGGGCCTTGCCCCATGCCTGGAGCTGCTTGTCGGAAATAACGGAACCGAGCGAGGCCTTTGCCGCAGGGGCGTCGAGTTCCTCTGCGGCGTCCCAGCATGGCCAGCCATCGGGGGAAAGCGGAGCGAGCAGATTGCGTGTCTGCCAAAGGTCCGTGCAAGTCTTCGCGTTGACGAAGTGAAGTCGAACGGACGCCGCGACCGATTGTGGCTGCTCCGGTGCCGCGACCGGCTGCGCCGTCATTGGCGCGGAGGCCGATGCGGGAACGGCGTTTGCGCCAATCGGCGGGAATGCAGGCGAAGCGAAGGCGGGCGAGACCGCACCCTCTTCCATCGGCGGGAATGGCGACGGCATTGCGGGAACGGCGGCTGGGGTCTTCATGAGCGACTTGATCTGCGCGACCGACATTGGACCGCACATGTAGCTCATCACCCAGCGCGTCTCGAAAAGCTTTGGCTGGTCGTCGTTCGCGTCCCGCATCAGGAACACGCGCTTGCCGAGACTCGAGAGCAGTTTGTCCATGCCCGCGCGGTCGAAGCCCTTGCCGCCTTCGGCCGCGACGCCTTCGAGTCCATCGAGAACACGTTGCTTGTCGCGGTCGGTCTGCAGGCGGCCGATAAACCAGGTTCCGCAGTTTGAAAGGCCCTTGTAGTCGAGATCGACGGGGTTCTGGGTGGAGAGGAGGATGCCAAGGCCGAAAGCGCGCGCCTGCTTGAGCAGGGTAAGCATCGGGGACTTGCTGGGCGGATTCGAATTGGGAGGGAAATAGCCGAAGATTTCGTCCATGTAGAGCAAGGCGCGAAGCGAGCCGGTGCCGGTCTGGCGGCGCATCCATGCGATTGTCGCGTTGAGGAGCGACGTAACGAAGAACATGCGCTCGGCGTCGGACAGGTGCGCGATGGAAAGGACGGAGATTCGTGGACGGCCATCGGCGGTGTGGAGCAGGCGGCCGATATCGAGCGGTTCGCCTTCGCGCCAGGCGGCGAAACTTGGAGAAGCAAGGAGCGAGTTGAGCGACATCGCGAGCTTCATGCGGTCCTTCGACGCAAAGAAGCTTTCGATGTCGAATACGCCGATCTTGGCGAAAGGCGGTTGCGCCACTTCGGTGATGATTTGCTCGAGCGATAGGTCGCGCCCTTCCTTCCATGCCTTGTAGAAAATGGCGGAGAGGAGGATGTGTTCGCGCGACTGCACGGGATCGGCGGTGATTCCGATCAGGCCGAGAAGGGATGAAACCGAATTGAGGATCGAATCGCGCAGGGTCAGTTCATCTGCGCCTTCGGGTGCGGCGAAAGAGCTGAGGATCTGGAGAGGACGGCCCGTGGTGTCGCCAGGAGTGTAAACCGCGAAATCGGCGGAGCGCGATAGCATGCGGATGCGTTCGCCATCCTGCCCCCATTTTGCCAGGCCATCGCGCCATTGCCTGGCGGTCTTCGCCGCCAGTTCATCGGGTGGAAGGCCGGTGCGGGCGGCCTCGCCGGAATCGATCCAAGGGCGGAAATCGGCGGGCTGTAGTTCGGGGAACTGCAGGAGGATGTTGGCGAGGTCGCCCTTCGGGTCGATCAGGATTGCGGGGACGCCATCGATTGCCGCCTCCTCCATCATCGCGAGGGCGAGGCCGGTCTTGCCGGAACCTGTCATGCCCACGATGATTCCGTGGGTCGTGAGGTGCTTTGAATTGTAGAGCACGAGGTTCTTGTCGCCGGATGTCTCGCGGCCGAGATAGAACTCGCCGAGTTTCTCGAAGTCTTCCATCG